>JAOZRY010000012.1:16886-18801 GCA_029939965.1 Bacteroidales bacterium
ATTTTAATATTGCGGGGCAAAGGTATAAATATCTAACCTTTTATGATAATCTAATTGTATCGATTCTAAATTAATAAATACAACATTGAGGAAGTCTTTTTTATGATCAGGATTTTTTTTTGGAGACACCGAGGTTTGTGGTCAAAAAATTAAACATACCGAATTTATTTAAGGCACTTATTTTGACACAATAATCTTTTGTGTTTCTGAAAATAATTTACTTCGGTTTTGATTAAAAAACTCAACTTTGCAGAAATATATACCGGAGTTAATTGCGCTTGTCCCCCACCCTATTTTTACTTCTTCATTTTCGTTTGCATCAGTTTCGATTTCGAAAACGATCTTTCCGGTAATGTCAAAAATCCTGCATGTTAGATTAACATTTACTGGAGCAAGGATTTTTATATTGGTATTTTCGATGCAAGGGTTTGGAAAAATGGTTATAAAATTTTGTACAGTTGAACTAAGTTCATTTACCCCTACAATACTAAAAAGCGTATCAACTCTTACTTCGGTAGGTTCAATCTGGTAGGCAGGTATTCCGGTTTTGGCAAAAGAAAACCTCAATATTTGTGAATAAGGAATATATTGAATTGTTTGCAGATTGGTGCTTACACCGGCGGCTTGCAACACGCTCCAGTTTCTCGAAACACCGAGTTGGTTAGAGGTTTGCAGCGAATCGGAAATTCGATTGTAGCGGTAACAGTAGGCTGGTGGTTTTAATAACCTGAAATGATTAGTTGCCACAAGATTGTCACCAAAAAACTCCGGGTTTTCAGAAATCGTTCTGATGGTATCGCCGAACGAATTATGAATTTCGAGAATTTCAGCAGGCGTTTCCCCTGAGTTTTGACCAGCGGTATTTATGATAAACGTGCCGGAAACATTATGTGCCCTTACCGCATCGGTTACATCGCGGGGCGAGCAAATACCATCTTGGTTGTAGTCCCAACTCTCCAAACCATCGCGTTGGGCAAGATTAACAGGGTAGAAATCTGTACCGGTGGGAGGGTTGTTGTAGTTTCCCATATTCTGAAAAGTTACCACACCCGATTCGTTAAAGCCTGATAAAGCTCCAATTATTCCGGTAAATCCGAAGGTGATAAATCGCTGGCCAACTCCCGAATAATTTCCCCAAATAATCATCAAAGCATTGTCGATAAGATAAGGACTGTTTTCCCAATCGAGATTACGACTGATAACCATTTCGCCACCAAGTTCAGAATTTACTGTGGCCTCTCCCCAACTCATTAAATCGGAACAACCCGGACCGCTGATATTAAACTTGCTGAATGATGTGAAATCAGGAATTGAATTGGCAATCAACACATCCTTAAATGTTAAATCCTCTCCAAGTGTGGGCGAATAAATACTCACTCCGCTTTGCTCCATCCCATCAAGCATACCTTGGGCTATTTGTTCATATTTTACATCAAAAATAAAATGCTCATCAAAAATTTGCCGGGCATACTGATAGTTCACAGCACCCCCAAAGGTGTGATTGATTACATAATTTTCCATTACATCAGCTATGGGCGTACCAAGCAAACGGCCATATTCATAGCCGGCCTCATAACCGTCAACCCTGAGCCAAAGCACAAGTTTTCCATCAATTCTTAATGTATCGGCGGCAACAATTGGATTGGAAAAAACCCCTGTTGAGATGAAAGTTATTAGCAGAATAATGAATGCTTTTTTCATAGCGATTTTTGTTGAGTTTTACTTGCACACAAATATAAATAAAAATGGTGGGTATGTTTTCAACCATTAAATTTTTTATGGTCATTTGAAAACAATATGCCTGCTTTCAACAATACTCTCAGGATTCGTATGTGGTATTTTCTCTTTCTAATTAGTGTCCGTTCATAAAGTCGGTGTTTGGTTCAGAATGTTCGAGTTCGAGGCTTGCGAAGTC
>JAOZRY010000280.1 GCA_029939965.1 Bacteroidales bacterium
TGTGCATCCCGCCAACAGCATTTTGCAACGAGATGAAAACAGGCTTTTTTAGGCTTTTAATTTGGAAAACTAACCAACATGTTGTTTAAATATTTTGTTGTCAATTTCCAGCTTTGCGGTTTCAATCATAAATCATAAATTGAATCAGCTTCTACTATTCAAAAAAAATGCATTATCGAACTGAGGTTATTTTTGTGTTAATTGAACTTCCTTAAAATTATGAACCCTCAATTTTCGTATTTTTGGCAACTATTTGCAAAATATGTATTGAATTAAAAATTGAAATTTAAGTATTGCAAAAGATGGCATACATCAAATTTGACAAAGAACAACTTATTAATCTCGAATACTCCCTCAAGCGCGAATTGTTGCGATCGAACAGGGCAGGTGCTTTTGCGAGTACTACTATTGTAAATTGTAACACCCGCAAATACCATGGGTTGCTTATAGTTCCTCAGCCCCAATTCGGAAATACACCTCACGTATTACTCTCTGCACTTCACGAAACTGTGATTCAGCATAACGAAGAATTTAATTTGGGTATTCATAAATATCAGGATAACGTTTATCAGCCCAAAGGGCATAAATATGTAAGAGATTTTAACCTCGATCCTACACCAAAAATCACATATCGGGTGGGTGGTGTTGTACTCGAAAAGGAAATGCTTTTTTCTTCTCGCGAAGATTTGATGATGATCAAATATACTTTGATGGAGGCATCTTCGCCAACTACTTTGCGGTTTAAGCCATTTCTTGCCTTTAGAAATATCCATGCTTTGTCTGAAGTAAATAATGATGTTAGTAAAAAGTATAATCCGGTAAAGAATGGCATTGAAATTACAATGTACGATGGATACACTCCGCTGGTTTTGCAATTTACCAAGCAGCCTTTATATACATACGCGCCCGATTGGTATTATAATATTGAATACACTTACGAAAAAAATCGTGGATACGACTACCTCGAGGATTTGTATGTTCCCGGGTTTTTTGAAATACAGATGCGGAAAGGGGAGAGTATTGTTATTGCGGCTGGGACAAAAGAGATAATCCCTGCCGGTTTGAAGCAGAAGTTTTCTGCAGAAATTAATAAACGTATTATTAGACAAAATTTTAAAAATTGCCTGACCAATGCTGCCGAGCAGTTTATTGTAAAAAAAGATGGAGACACGAATATTGTTGCGGGGTATCCATGGTTTGGTTCTATTGGCCGGGATACTTTTATGGCTTTACCCGGATTATTACTTACTAAGGGCGATACAGTTACATTTGGGCGGGTGATGCAATCGATGATTAAACGAATGCAAGGTCCGTTTTTTCCGAATGCGGTTTTAAATTATAAAATTGAATATAGCTCTGTTGACACTCAACTATGGTTTTTTTGGGCATTGCAGGCATTTACACAGCACACAGGAGAAACAGAGAAAACCTGGGAGACCTACAAGGATACAATAATTAAGATATTGGATGCTTATGCCGAAGGAACCTGGTTCAACATTAGTATGCAAAAAGATGGTTTATTGTATGCTGGTGAACAAGGATTTGCCCTTACCTGGATGAATGCTGTTATAGATGGTAAGCCAGTAACACCACGTATAGGGAAGCCTGTGGAAGTAAATGCACTATGGTATAATGCCATTGTATTTAGTCTTGAATTGGCAAAAGGAAAAGGTGATGAAAAATTTATAAAGAAATGGACTCCCATTGCAGAAAAAATTAAGGTATCGTTTATCGGGAATTTTTGGAATGAAAACATGGGCTTTCTTGCTGATTATACCAATGCAGATTTCAAAGATTGGTCGGTGAGGCCAAATATGGTGATGGCAGTAAGTTTGCCATATTCTCCATTAAATGATATTCAAAAGAAAAAAATATTGGATGTGATCGAGCAGGAATTGTTAACCCCACGGGGATTGCGTACACTTTCACCAAAAAATATAAAATACAAAGGGATTTACCGCGGAAATATTTATCAACGCGATATGGCCTATCATCAGGGTTCGGTAATGCCATGGCTTGTCGGGCATTTTGCCGAAGGTTATTTAAAGATTTATGGAAAAGCCGGTATTTCGGTTGTGAAAAATCTATATAACTCTTTTGAATCGGAAATGCAGGAATATGGCATTGGAACTATTTCTGAACTTTTTGATGGCGATCCACCGCATAAGCCCTCAGGGGCTACCTCAATGGCAACTGCTGTAGCAGAATTGTTGCGTGTAGAAGAAATGATTAGATTAACCTATTCGTAAATCCAATACAGGCATCGTTCGGTTACTTAATAAACAACATAAGCCTTTTCTCTATCAAACAAAACAACATACTATGAAAGTACTAATGTTTGGCTGGGAATTTCCACCCCACATCACCGGAGGATTGGGAACAGCATGCT
Source organism: Bacteroidales bacterium (assembly GCA_029939965.1). Taxonomy (GTDB): domain Bacteria; phylum Bacteroidota; class Bacteroidia; order Bacteroidales; family 4484-276; genus SABY01. The sequence goes on from JAOZRY010000280.1 coordinate 2,390, forward strand.
TTGGATTAACGAAGGGATTGGTAAATCATAATGTTGAAATCCAGTTTGTTGTACCCAGAGCTTATGGAGATGAAGATCAATCATCAGTAAGGATTGTTAATGCAAGTGATGTGGAGGTTAACTCTTCGGATGAGGATTTTATAGAGTTTTGGAAAAAGGTAATTTACATGGAAATCGGATCCAGTCTTATTCCTTACGTTAGCCCTGAAGCTTTTAGGAGGCAGGTAGAAAAGAACCGGGTTTCAGGTGAATCTGTCGAAGACAAAGTATTGAAGACAAAGTTTAAGTTTACCGGAAAATACGAAACCGACCTCATGGCCGAAGTTTCGCGCTATGCATTAATTGCCGGAGGGTTGGCACAAAAATCAGAGTTTGATGTGATTCATGCCCACGATTGGCTCACTTATCCTGCAGGTGTTGTTGCCAAAAAGATTAGTGGCAAGCCCTTGATCGTACATATCCATGCCACTGAGTTCGATCGATCCGGTAAGCACATCAATCGAAATGTTTACGATATTGAGCGCAAAGGCATGGAAGAAGCTGATAGGGTGATTGCCGTTAGTAATTTAACCAGAAATACAGTAATTGAAAAGTATGGGATTGATCCCGAAAAAGTTACAACTGTTCACAATGCCATCGAACCTGCAAAACCCGAAGAAGCGAAGATTCAACGTCATGTTAAAGAAAAGGTGGTAACATTTCTCGGAAGGCTAACGCAACAGAAAGGGCCGGAATACTTTGTAGAAGCAGCCAATCTTATTTTACAACACGATAATAATGTGAGGTTTGTAATGGCCGGGTCGGGCGATATGATGGAAGGTTTGGTAAGGCGGGTTGCAGAACTAAAAATGGGGACGAGATTTCATTTTACTGGTTTTTTGAAAGGTGCGGAAGTGGATAAAATGTTCAGATTGAGTGATGTATTTGTAATGCCTTCGGTTTCCGAACCATTTGGGTTGGTGCCTTTGGAAGCTTTGCGCCACGATGTGCCCGTAGTAATTTCAAAACAATCGGGTGTGGCAGAGGTTTTGAAAAATGCCCTGAAAGTTGATTTTTGGGATATCATTGGTTTGGCAGATGCCATTTATGGATTATTACATTACAATGCTTTATCGTTGAGTTTTAAAAAATATGGCAAAAAGGAGGTAGAGGAATTGAAGTGGGATAAAGCCGCAATTGAAGTTGTTGCTGTTTATAAATCAGTTTTGGAGTAAGTAATTAGTGTGCACCAGAAAGAGACAAAGAGACAAAGATATAATGCGATAAGGCAATAAGGCGATAAGGAGAGAATCATTAAATCATTGAACCATTGAATCATTGAACCATTAAAACATTGTATCATTGAATCATTAAACCATTGAATCATTTTTTTTTGTTCTATTAAATTAGCAGCAGAACCATTAGAATTAGTATTAATCAAACATTTTTTTCAGCTATAATATGAGATCAATTTGTTTTTATTTCCAGGTTCATCAGCCGTTCAGGCTCCGGACATACCGGTTTTTCGAAATGGGGCACGATCATTATTATTACAACGATTTTGAGAATAAGCACATTTTGAAACGGATAGCTCAAAAAAATTATCTGCCGATGAATGCAATGCTCCTGCAATTAATAAATAAGTATGGCAGTGATTTTAAGGTTACTTTTTCGATTAGCGGAAGTGCTATTGAGCAATTTGAAGAGTATGCTCCCGAAGTACTGGATAGTTTTAAGAAACTTGCCAATACCGGCAATGTCGAATTCCTTGCCGAAACATACGCCCACTCACTATCATCGTTAAAAAGTGCTGATGAATTTAGGAATCAGGTAACGCTCCATAGCTCCAAAATTGAAGAACTCTTTGGAAAAAAGCCCACAGCTTTTAGAAACACCGAATTAATTTACTCGGATGAAATTGGCGAGATGGTTTACAATATGGGTTTTGAAACCATGTTAACCGAAGGTGCCAAACATGTTTTGGGATGGAAAAGCCCGAATTATTTGTATTGTAATGCACGAAACCACCGGCTTAAAATTTTACTCAAAAACTTTAAACTTAGCGATGATATTGCATTTCGGTTTTCGCATCAGGGATGGGAGGAGTGGCCGCTTACTGATGATAAATTTGTGAAATGGCTCAGCGAAATAAACAAGGATGAGGAGGTTGTGAATCTTTTTATGGATTACGAAACTTTTGGAGAGCACCAGTGGAAGGAAACCGGGATTTTTGATTTTATGCAATCGTTGCCGGGTAAAGTTTTGGAGGTTACTAATTTTAAATTTTCTACTCCCTCCGAATTGAGTGCGAAATTGCAATCTGTTTCTGCAATCCATGTTCCACATCCAATTTCGTGGGCCGATGAGGAGCGCGATTTAACGGCCTGGCTCGGAAACGAAATGCAAAATGAGGCTTTTGATAAACTTTATAACCTCGAAGAAAAAGTAAGAAACTGCAACAATGCCAGCATTCAAACCGACTGGCGTCGATTGCAAAACAGCGATCATTTTTATTACATCTGTACCAAGTGGTTTTCGGATGGCGATGTGCATAAATATTTCAACCCCTATGCTTCACCTTATGAGGCATTTATAAATTATATGAATGTGTTATCCGATTTTACTATTCGTGTAAATGAATGTTGCTCATCATCAGGTGCAGGCGCAATACTCGAAAAAGCCGGCGATTTAGGGAAAGAAGTAAGAGCTGTAACAGGAAAAAAAGTGAAAGAAACAGTAACTAAAGTGCGCCAAAAGATTGAGAAGCAAACGGAAAAAACATACTCTTTCGAGGAGCTAAAGGAGATGTCGAATTACAAAGTAAAACAACTGCTAAAAGAGGTAGATGTCGAAAATATTGCATTAGCACTCAAGGATGCAGGCGATGAACTCCGTAGTAAGGTAATTCCAAATATGACCAAAACAGCACGCAGGGAATATGATAA
>JAOZRY010000967.1 GCA_029939965.1 Bacteroidales bacterium
AGTCGCTGGCATCTATTGCCGTATCGCAAACCAACCTCAAAGAGTACCAAAAAGCTATCGACAATTACACAAGAGCCATCGAAATTTACGAACGTCTCGGCAATAACCGGTTTGTTGTACACACAATTGCAAATCTTGGCGTGGTTTACAATACGTTGAACGAAAACCAAAAAGCAATGGAAATATTCCGCAAGGGTTTGGCTCTAAGCAACGATATTAACTACCCTTACGGTCGTGCTATCCTACAGATGAACATGGGCGAAATACTCCTGGAAATGAACCGGCCCGACAGCGCAATGTATTTTCTTACCGAGAGCAACAAAACCTTTACCGGCATAAAAATCTTACACCCATTGTGCTACAACTACAAAGTTATGGGCAACTGGTACAAAAAGGCCGGCCATTACCAAAATGCAACCAATTACCTGCTAAAAGCCTATAACTTGTCGCAGGAGATAAATGCCCCCGACATGCACCGCGATGCTGCAAAAGGCCTTAGCGAATTATACGAACGTGCTGGCGAATTTGCAAAAGCCCTGCAATACCAAAAAACCTTTAAACATTACAACGACAGCCTCTTCAACGCCGAAAACATCGCAGCAACTGCACGCCTCGAAAGCCAGTATTATTTTGAAAAGGAACAAACCAAAATTGAAACCATGCACCAGGCCGAGCTGGCCCAACGCGAAACCGTGTTGATGATCGTATTGGCCACTCTCCTTGTAGCCGTTGCACTGCTGCTGATCATCTACATGCAGTACCGCCAAAAAAACCAGGCTTACAAAAAACTTGTTGAAATGAACATCAATTTTCAGGATCAGGTAACCATTATGCGGCCATTAAAACCGGCAAAAGATATACCCAAACATAATACCGAAACCTCTGGAAACCACAAGTTATTTGATAAATTGATAGTACTTTTAGAGGAACAGTATCGTTACCGCGACCATGATTTAAAATTGGAAGCCCTGGCCAAAGAATTAAATACCAACCGCACCGATCTTTCCACTACTATAAAGGAATTTGCCGATAAAAACTTCAACCAGTTAATAAACGAATACCGTAATAAAGAAGCTATAAAACTATTTGCCGACCCCAAAAACAAAAACCTGCCACCAAAAGCTATTGGCCAGGAAGCGGGTTACAAATCATATACGGCCTTCCGCGAAAATTTCAAAAAACACACCGGGGTAAGCCCATCAATGTTTCAAAAGCAAATGTAGCAGGGGCAGGGCCAATAAAATAATTTCAGCTAAATGGCAAATAATCAGCACATAAATATGCGGAATTCACAATTTTGTATATTCCGTGAAACCCGATTTTGAAATATGGAATGGAAGGCTTTATTTTGGGGAAATATTTCCTTATATACCCGGAGAAATTAAAAAGGCAAAGAGTTAAATTAAAGATAATCACAAAAAAGCCTATGACCAATGAGGATAAAAATATAAACCTGCTGCAAAACCTGATATGGGA
>JAOZRY010000281.1 GCA_029939965.1 Bacteroidales bacterium
CCTTTTCTTCAGTATTTGAAAACTGCCTTCTGTGGTGGAATGGATTTGAACCTGTTATGATTGGTTCCAACCAGGCATTTAGATTTGATATCCATGAAATAAGTATGCGTATAAAAAGACCCGAAATAAACAAGCTGCTGGAAGAGTATTCAAAAGAGGCGGATTACACCCGTTTAAGTCATTTTCTCTCTGGACTTTTACTCATCACAGAGGATTTTAAGAAAATCGGTGCAACCGGCACAATTTATACAAATGATCTTAACCGGCTTGAGCTTTCATCCTTTAAGAGTATTAATGTTAAAAATATCATAAGGATTCATGAAAATCTTACACCCTGGAAGAAAGCACGAAAGATTTTTTATGGATTATCCAATTTAGATAAATATACACCTCAACTGTCTGCTCGACGTGAATATCTTATGAAAGTCCTGTATAGAAAATATCGCACTTAGAATGCATCTGTTTTCACTTCTCGATATTTAAATTGTTTCATAGGCTTTTGTTATCTTTTACCACGTTTTTCGAGAAATATTTTTAGCATCTTCGATGATAATGTAAAGTGCCGGTACCAATACCAGTATAATAAAAGTTGAAAACAAAATGCCAAAACCAAGTGAAATTGCCATGGGAATCAGGAATCGAGCCTGCATGGATGTTTCAAAGATCATGGGCAATAGTCCTAAAAATGTTGTCAGGGTTGTCAATATAATTGGGCGAAATCGTCTGACTCCTGCATTGATAATTGCTGCATAAGGTGTAGAACCTTCACGGACTCTTCTATTTGCAAAGTCGATCAGCACCAGAGAATCATTTACGACGACCCCTGAAAGAGCGATCATCCCAAACATACTCAATATACTTAAACTGAATCCCATTATAAGATGCCCCATAACGGCTCCGACAATACCAAACGGGATGCTGACCATTATAATAGATGGCTGAATATAACTTTTAAAAGGGATGGAGAGCAATACATATATGACCAGGAGAGCCATAACCATTCCTTTACCAAGAGCAGCCATACTTTCCTGCATATCCTGCTGTTTGCCACCTTTATTCAATTGTAATCCCGGATATTTTTCTATCAGACCGGGATAGGTTTCTTCTTTTAGTGTGTTTAAAATTGAGTCAGCTTTACTTTGAGGGTTAACATCACCTGTAACTTGGATAACACGCCTGCCATTTATCCGTTTGATAGTGGTATAAGCGTTTCCTCTTGTAATATCTGCGACTTCCATGAGGGGAACTTCACCGCCTTCAGGTGTAATGATTATCATATCATCCAGAAATTGTTCATTCTCTCTTTCAATTTCAGGTAATCTGACCATGATTTTTATTTCATTTCTAAGGCGGAGCTGAGTTAAGACTTCTGCTCCGTAATAGCTACTTCGAATTTGTGTTGCAAGGTCTCTCGGGGTAAGTCCCAGGTTGTATCCCTTTTCATTCAAAACAAAATCCAATTGAACTTTACCTTTAGCAAAACCGTTATCAATATCTGAAACAATTGGGAAAAATTTTAATGCTTCAGCAAGCTCAGAACCGGCACTTTCAAGTGTGTCAATATTGCGATGTAAAAGTTTGATTGTCAAAGCAGCACCTGAACCTGGTCCTCCAAAATCAGATTGGAAACTGATTTTTTCAAGCCCTGCAATTGGTCCTGTCTGTTCCCTCCAAAGTTTTGCAAATTTTGAAGCACCAATTGGACGGGTATCCGGGTCTGCAAGATAGACCGTGATCCATCCTGTGTGTTTATTGATAGAAGATAAAACACTTGTGGATAAATCATCTCCACCGTTATTATCAATAATCTTTCTGGATGAATCAAGAAGTTGATCCATTACAGTTTTTGTGTTTTCCACTGGAGCGCCAAACGGAAGCTCAAAAGATACATAAGCCAGGTCAGATTCAACTTTTGGAAACATAGTGATGCCCATACGCCCGCTCTTTACATATGCAAGAGTAATCAACAAGATTACAATGCTGAGTGCAAGTGTTACATACCTGAAACGAAGAGATAGTTTAAGATACGGGCCATAAATATTTTGTATAAAACTTGAGATTCCATTACTTATTTTTTGTTGCTGAAGATTTAAAAACTGCATGGTTTTATTACCAGGATGATTTTTTTGATGTCCCAGGTGAGCAGGGAGAATAAAAAGCGCTTCTATTAGCGAAATAATAAAGACAGAAGCAACAACCACCGGAATATTTTTAAAAATCTTCCCCATCATTCCCGGCACAAAATACATAGGCATAAAAGTTACAATATTTGTAATAATACTGAATGTTACAGGTACTGCAACCTCTTTTGCTCCCATTATTGCTGCATCAAAATTAGAGTACCCCAGCTGCCTGAAGCTATATACATTTTCTCCTATGACAATGGTGTCATCCACAACAATTCCCAGAGTAATAATAAATGCAAAAAGAGAAACCATATTGATGCTGGTACCAAAATAAGGGATTATCAACAGGGACCCGAGAAAGGAAATGGGAATACCCATTGTAACCCAGAATGCCAGACGTGCTTCAAGAAAAAAACCTAAAAGAGCAAAAACAAGTATAAGTCCGAGATATCCATTTTTTAAAAGAAGATTAACTCGTTGTTTAAAAACTTCAGATTTATCATCTACATAGTCAACCTTGATACCGGCAGGAAGAGTTTTGCTGAGCTTTTTAATATATTTTTGAACACTGTCCGACACTGAGATGGGAGTTTGATTACCTACTCTCAACACTTTGATACCTATAGCCGGCTGACTGTTGTAGAGCATTATCTGGTCAGTATCTTCAAAACCGTCATTAACTATTGCAATATCTTCCAGCCTGACAACAGCACCGGTTTTGGATGTAATAATCGGAATATTTTCAAACTCTCGTTTGTAGTCTTTTCTCTCTTTAACTCTTACTAAGATTTCGCCGCCACTGGTTTTCAAACTGCCGCCAGGCAGATCCAGAGAGGCATTTTTGATGATATTGGCAAGTTTTGCTGTTGTAAGTCCATAGGTTCGTAAAATATCCTGTTTGACCTCGATACTCATTTCCAGAGGTTTTTCACCGAACAGTTCTGCCTGGGAAATTCCCTGATCCATGAGGAGTTGATCCCTGACATCTTCTGCTGTTTCTCTGAGTATAAGATCAGATTGATTGCCGTACAGCACAACAGTAATAACTTCATTTTTGCGGCTGGGTATAACAACCACAGGTTCTTCTGCATCATCCGGGAAAGAGTTTATTCGATCAATCTCATTTTTAATGTCCTGATAGAGCAGATTGACATCAGTGCTTATCAATGCGTCTACATGAACTGTACCAATGCCTTCGCTGGCATTTGAATTGACCTCTTCGATTCCATCTATTCCTTGAATAGCTTCTTCGATAGGTAAAAGAATACCTTTTTCAATTTCATCAGGGCTGGCGCCCGGGTAAACAACAGATATTGCCACCTGGTCAATAGTAAATTCAGGAAAAACTTCCTGTTTGATCTGCATGCCCCAGAATATCCCGCCTATCAGTAAAAAAAGCATAAAAATATTAGCTGCCACCGGATTGTTTGCCATCCATGAAATTGCGCCGCGCTGGTATTTGCTTTTTTGCTTTTTGATTGGTTTATCATTATTTTCTGATTCTATCTGCATATTATCGATCCTGTTCTATATTTAATATTTTACAATTTTAACTGGCATTCCGTTAACAGGAGCAGGAATGCGTGAGATGATCAATTTCTCGTTTACCTCTATCCCGTCTTTAATATAAACCCAATCTTTTGATTTCCATTCGATGACAATATCTCTAATTTCAAGGCTATTGTCTTTTCCTGCAAACATTATTTTTCCATTATCCAACACTGCATCTCGTGGTATTTTAAAATATCCATTCAATTTTTTGCCTGTGATTTCGGCTTTTACCGAGCTTCCCAGCAATAAAGAGGCCTTGTTGTTTTTTAATCCTAACGGATCTTTAACTGAAATAAGTATATTGGCCATAAGTCCTTTAGTGTCAACATGGCTTAACAGTTTTAATAATTTACCTTTATATACCGTAGTGTTGTTATTACCAATGTACGATATCTTAACTTCCGGCAGTTCATTTAAATTATTGTTCAAAGAAATATTCAGGTATGGTAATTTGCTCGCAGGAATCAGAATTTCTACCCAGTACTCATCAATTCCTACAAGCTTGGCAATGCTGGTTTGGGTTGATATTTGAGATCCTTCCGTAATATTTTTTTCACTGACAATAGCATTAAAAGGTGCTGTTACCGATGTTCTCTGTATGTTTAGGCTTGCTTGCTCAAGTTCTGCTTTTGCAGAGACGACAGAAGCTTTGATCTTTTCAAGATGCGGTTTTCTTAAAACCAGATCAGATGCTGTCATTGATCGCTTGCCCTGGTTGAGAGAGAATCCTTGAATAAGCTTCCATTCGTCTGCTGCTATGGCCTGTTGGCCTTCTTCTATTGCAAAATCAGCCATGGCTTTGTTAAGCATACACTCTTTGAGTGTTTTTTGAATTCTATAATCACTGTCATCTATTTTTATTATGATTTCGCCTTTTTTGATGATGCCGCCCGGGATCAGTTTTGAATTAACATATGTGACAGTGCCTGAAACCTGAGCTTGAAGGTTAATTGTTTTTGCTGCTGTGACTGTTCCAACACCAGAAACCATGATGAATGAGTCTGATCTTGTCAATGGAGCTACTTTTACTATTGTTATAGTTTTTTGAGGCGCACGTTTTTTTGTCTGGGGTTTGTTTTTGATCAGATATTTTGCAATACTTATTCCGATAACAAAAATTATGATGATAAGTCCTACCGCCAATAGTCTTTGAGATAACGGTCTTGTTGGTATCTCTTTTTTTTTCTCAATCATTCTGGGTTGTTTCGTTAATTTTTCGTTGCTCATTAGAACCTCATTTTTTTGCTTTGATCTTGTCAGTCCAGGATCCTCCGATGGCTTTTTGGAGTTGTATTCTGGAAATAATAATGTCTGCCTCTGTTTTAATAATGCTGTTTTCAAATGATACAATATTTAATTGTTCCCTGAGAATCGGCAGGTAATCGTTAAGACCATTTAAATATCTGTTGCCGGCTTCATTAACTGTTTTTTCAGAGATCGTAAGCTGCTGCTGTATGGCTGTTAATGACTGTTTGTTATGCTTTTCTTTAACAAGAGCATCTTCCACTTCTTTTATTGCTGTGACTACAATTTTTTTATATGCAGCAAGCCTTTCGTCAACTACAGCCTTGACTCGTTTGACTTCATTTTGCCTTCTACCCGCATCAAAAACAGGCCCTGCTGC
>JAOZRY010000968.1 GCA_029939965.1 Bacteroidales bacterium
AACCGGAGAAGAATATACGGTTTCATTAGAAACTATTTCAGGTAATGATTTGTTTACCAGCCTGGGTACCCTGATTGGTTATATTGATGGCATTCAAACCGGAATCAGTAACAAAGGAACTATTGAAAGCCTGATAAGTGTTATTCCAAATCCGGCAAATGAAATTGCCCATATTAGTTTACAATTAACCAAAAAAGCCAAAGTCAATATTCGGATTCAAAATATGGGTGGAATAGTTGTAAAGGAAATCCCGGTAAATATTTTTGAAAAGGGGAACCATAATATTACATTGGATTTAAAATCACTATATAACGGTATTTATTTTATTAATGCCGAAATCCAATATAATACATATTCTGAAAAATATATCCGTAAACTTATCAAGATGTAAATCTAATTATTACATTACTTAAAGATACCATTAATCAATTTTTTAATATTATAAAACAAAACTTTTTTAATTAATAACAAATTTAACAGAAGTGTTTATGAAAAGTATAACAAGAAAACTAACATTGCTTATCGGGCTAATTATTTTTGGCTCGCAGCTCTACAGCCAACTTCCACCAGATTGGGAGTTTCAACCTACTCCAACTACTCAAATTGTTTCGATACCGGTAGAGGCCAATCCAAACATAAATGGAAACCCGTTGAACACCGGCGATTGGATAGGTGTTTTTTACACAAATGATGAAGGCGGATACTCTTGTGGTGGTGCCACAGAATGGACAGCCGGAGTTAATAGTGGAATTATTGCATTTGGTGATGATCCCTTTACGCTCGAAAAAGATGGTTTTGCAAGTGGCGAACCCATCACGTACAAAATTTATTCGTACGGTTACAACGAGGAATTTTTTGCAGAAGTAGTTTGTATGGATGGATTGCCCTCCGGCTGCATAACCTATGTGAGTAATGGGTTATCGGGTGTAACTGATATTTGGGCTGTTCTGAATTTTACACCCGTCTGGACATCGCCATATAACCCGATGACTTTTTACATTACCGCTGCAACGTTAAATGAAGATAACCTGCAAGTTGGCGATGAAATAGGTATTTTTGATGTGGATGCATATAGTGGCGAACAGATTTGCGTTGGCGCAGGAATTCTTACCGAAGTACTTACCGGTGGAGTATATCTCGAAGTTATAGCCTCGATGGATGATGGAAGTCTCGCGGATGAAAGTAACGGTTTTACACCTGGTAATAATTTCGTATTTAAAATGTATTCGCAAACTCACGGTTTTACCGAAGATGTTGAATTTTCGTTTCCTTATCCGGGATACGATGAAACATTTACATCGCAGGGAAATGCATTTGTAGAACTCCAGGGAACTTTCCAGTCCGATCAATATTTTCAACCGGTATGGACATCGCCATATAACCCTATGACCATATATGCACTGGAAGCAACATTAGACGAAAGCAACCTGCTTCCCGGTGATGAAATTGGAGTTTTTGATATAGACCCAAA
>JAOZRY010000969.1 GCA_029939965.1 Bacteroidales bacterium
GAAACCCCAATATGTTTTTTCAACAAAAATTGGAATAACAATTAGGGATATTATTTTTTGTGGTTCGAGCAGACATCTTTCTGTTTCAGGAAAATCGGCAACTCTACCGCTTATTATTTCGCCATTTTTTAATAGTTTTTCCCAACGGGGTAGCCAATCATTGTAGTTTAAGTTTTGCAGTTCGGGATTATCAATTTCCGGCTTTATGGCTTTAGCAACATACTCTGCAACATGGCTTAATAATAGTTCGTTGTTTTGGTTTCGATGATTTTTGAATATATATGTACGGCTTGCATTTGCCGCTTCTCCAATTATCTTTACAAAGTTTTGTAATTCGGCTACCGAAACTGAATTAAAAGATATTTCACCAATTTCATTTATTGCTTCAAGATAAGCTTCGCGATGTTGTATTTTTCTTTCATTTGTTATACGTTCGGTAACATCTCTATAATTAAGAACAACTCCTTTTACGGCAGGGGATTGTAACATATTTTTCGCTGTTCCTTCAACATATCTTATTGAACCATCTTTATGATAAGCTTTAAAGTCTATATTTGTTACCAATCCATGATTTTCTACATTTTCTGTAATTTCTTTTAAGACTTGCATCATTCTCTCGCGATCATCAGAAAGCATTAAAGCAAATGCATTTTTTCTTTTTCGTTCTTCATTTGTATATCCAAATAATTTTTCAGAAGATTTACTCATAGAAACAATATTCCCTTTGTTATCGATAACAGTTATTACATCATTGCTGTTTTCGATAAGTGTTCGGTGGTATTCTTCGTTTTGTCTTAGTAAGTTTTGTTGCTTAATTCGTTCGGTAACATCATGAAATGTTCCTTCTACACCGGCATAGTCTCCATTTTTATCATAATATATTTTGGAATTGGTTTCGATAAAAATATTGTCAGCATCTTTCTTCCTGAATTCTGCTGGAAAGTTTTCTACGCTTCCTGTTTTTTTAATTGCTTTAAGGAAAACTTCTCTATCTTTGAAATTAGCGTATAAAGAAGCAATGTTTTTTCCAATTATCTCATCTTCAGAAAATCCGAGTATATTAACAACAGAAGGACTAATAAATATTGCATTTCCTTCTTTATCCGATCTATAATACCCATCGATTATATTATCTACAATGCTTCTATATTTTTCTTCGCTGGCTTCTAATTGCTCGTTTGCCTTTTTCGTTTCGGTTTCCTGCGCCTGCACATCTTCCAATATGCTAAGCATAACCAGTTCGTTGTTAGCTACAGATTTTAGAGCATCATCTTTTTCTGATATAAGTTTTTCTATATTTTTATGAGCTTCGTTCCTGTCTTTATCAATTTCCCGCAAATCGTCCTGGTTGGCAGCAACGGCGGCATATAGCTCGGCAAAAGGGTCATCGTTAGGCAAAACAGGTATTTTTTGATTTAGATTACCAGTCCATGTCATTTTTCCGAGGTAACCGATTAGCTCGTTTATGCG
>JAOZRY010000970.1 GCA_029939965.1 Bacteroidales bacterium
TAAAATCAAATTATAAAAAATGGACAATGGATAAATTAAAATCCATAGCAGCTATTCAATATTTTTGCCATTTAACGGTCAAAGCCTTCATTTTAGCGTGTATTATATATAATTGGGCTGAATAAAAGATATTTTAAAATTCAATAAAAAAACTTGACATATAAAAAAAATTTCATTAATTGAATATACAGTTAATAACTGTTGGTAAATTTTAATTTTATTGTAAATTAAAATTTGTAAATGTGAGTATTGTAAGAAATTATTAAATGAACGTTCAAATAATATAGTGTGTTGAAAGCTATCTTTAAGAACAATAAAAAAGGAGAGGAAAACGCCATGGAAATATTAAGGGTTAACATGACCGATCATTCAATAAAATCTGAAAGCATGCCTGATGGATACAAATTTCTTGGCGGGCGTGGTTTAACATCAAATATTATTAATAATGAAGTGCCTGCACAAACGGATGCCCTGGGACCTGAAAATAAACTTGTCTTTGCACCAGGCTATTTTACAGCCACACCTTTAATCAATACAGGACGTCTCTCCATTGGTTCCAAAAGTCCTTTAACCGGCGGTATAAAAGAGAGCAATGTTGGCGGAACTGTAGCCCATACACTTGCACGTATTGGTATTCAGGCCGTAATTATAGAAGGAACAGTTTCTGAAGGATGCTTTTTTCTTAAAATCGATAAGGACGGATCAGCAAACCTGATCAATGCCAATGATTTTAAAGGGATGAGAACATATGCCCTGGTCGAGCAGCTTAATAAAGAATACAATGACAACTACAGTATCACCTGTATTGGTCCTGCCGGGGATTTTCAACTTTCGGCAGCATCCATTCAGACCACGGATCTTGATGGCCGTCCCTGCCGGGCTGCCGGGCGGGGCGGAATGGGAGCTGTCATGGGCTCCAAAGGGTTAAAGGCTTTAATCGTTGAAAAAGGTGGCAGCACCCCTGTTCCCCTGGCATCAAAAGATGACTTTATGACAGCGGCAAAAGCCTATGCAAAAGCAGTCAAGGATGATGAATTCAGCGGCGAAACACTGCCGGAATTAGGAACAGCCGTACTTGTTGAGCCCATTAATGCTGCTGGTGCACTGCCTACAAATAATGCACGATACGGACAATTTGAAGGGGTTGATAAGATCAGTGGAGAAACAATGGCCCAGGTTATTAAATCACGGAAAGGTAAAACAAGACATAAAGGATGTTCCCAGTGTATCATTGACTGTTCCAACGAATATGTGGATAAAGACGGTTCCTATATTACCTCCTCTCTTGAATACGAAACAATATGGTCCATGGGCCCCATGATCGGTAACGATAATCTGGATGCCATTGCCAGACTTGATTTTTTATGTGATGACATCGGCTTGGATACAATGAGCACAGGAGTGGCTGTGGCTGTGGCAATGGATGCCGGATACAAATCTTTTGGAGATGCTGATGCAGCCATTGAGA
>JAOZRY010000971.1 GCA_029939965.1 Bacteroidales bacterium
CTATCAGATGCGATAGTTGTTATTTTGTTTTGGAAACCATTCTGATACAATGATTTATGCAGGTCGTTAATCTTATCATCGACATCTTTCAGCTTCACTTCTACGTGTTTTAACTGCTCGCTGTGCAGCACACAAGTTGGTGATTTGCCTGCCATGTAAACTTCTGTTTGCTTCGATTTGTCTGTCATTGTTTTCCCTTTAATAAAAAATTAGTTTGCCTTTGTTATTAAATTTTTGAAATGTCGTTTTTGGATAACTTTGCAGCCATTCACGTAGCCCGATAGTTTTTATCGTTTCGTTGACTCTGCGCTGTGCAAGAGTCATTATTGCGTGTGTTGAACGTGGTTTGCATACTCTGCCTTGTATTGTCAGGTTAAGTCCAGGAGCATAACTGTAGTAGAAATTCATTGCTGTAATCCAACTGTTTGTACCTAACGAATGTCCGTTGGTCGTTACAGGTGCCATGTCGTCAGGGCTGAACTCTGCAAAACTCGTCTGATTGCCTTTGCAAACATTCAGTAAACTTATTTTTTTGCTTAGTTTTATTTTTTTCGGCAGTTCGACTTCCGGGACTTTCGCATTGTGAATTTTTATCGCTTTTGGTTGCAACATGTCTTTTAGCGATTTTGCGTATCTTGCCGATATTCTGTTGCTGATTTTAATGTCTTTTTTTATTGCGCCTGAAAAACAACAGTCACTCACTAATTGCACACGTTCGATCTTCGGGTTTTCGCATAATTTGTTGAGAGCTTGCAAAATAACTATTGCCGGTAACCAATTGTAGCGGTCGCCGAAATAATAACATTGATGCAGTTTACCGTCAATTTTCTTTTTGAACCCGTGCGAAGAAATGTATATCATCACAGTTTTTTGCGGAGTAATGTTCAGTATTCGATTAATGACTTCCCGATAATCAATAACTCTGCCGGTAATAATATCAGTTCCCCATTTACGCACAGGATATTTATCAAATTTCGGGAATCTGTCATAAGCCATTTTGAAATTATCAGCGACAAAAATAGCATCGGTTTCCAAGCACGGAATGTGATTCCCGCCCGTTGCCGAACAGCCTATCGCTAATATGCTTGCGTTTGGTTTCATTTCGTTGCGTTGTACATCGTTAATATCTCATCAGCGGTCAGTGCTCGGTCGTATATGCGAACGTCTTTGATGTAGCCTTTAAATGGATACATATCTTCTCTTTTCCCAATGTATAATGAAGAATTATTGTTAAACGTTCCGTCAGAAAAAGTTACTTCATCATTGTATGTTCCGTTAACGTAAGTTATAGCTTTTTTTGTATTTACATTAAATGTTAATGCAATGTGATATAACACATTTGTTTTTAGAAAAAAATCCATTTTCAAAGTTTGCCATCCTGTCCCATTTTTTTTATATATGACAAAATTTGTTACCGAGCCATAATTGTAATAAATAAAAGATAATCCGTCTGTATAATCTCTTGG
>JAOZRY010000972.1 GCA_029939965.1 Bacteroidales bacterium
TTATTTTGGAATTAAAATATAAACATAGCATTAAGTGGAAAATGACAAAGCTTTTTGTTGGCTCTTTTCCTTTTCAAGTTGTAGTAGAAATCAAAGTCTATAAAGGTTAGAGTGTTCGCATAAAAACGAAAAAGACCCGTAAATATGAGCCAAATCATCCTTCCATTAGACATAGAATCCCTTAATATAATCTCTCAAACCGTTGATACACAAGGGAATATAGTGATAGAAGTTCAGAGTAAGTCAACGAGCACAGCCTGTCATAAGTGTGGAAAAAGGACGAAAAAACGCTATGGATATGGCCCTTATTTAATGATTCGCCATCTTCCTATTTTGGACACTCCTGTTTTCTTAAAAATACGTCCTGTTCGCTATCAATGTGAAATTTGTGATGATGCCCCAACAACAAGTGAGCGATATGATTGGTGTGATCGTGGGTCAAAAACCAGCAAGGGTCTTGATAAATATCTCATGCGTAATATCATTCATAGTACTATTCAAGACGTTTCACGCAAAGAGGACATTAGTTATAAATCTCTTGCACTGACTATTCAAAGGAACATAGGTCATAAGGTTGATTGGTCGTGCTACAAAAACCTTGATACCATTGGGATTGATGAGATATCTCTTAAAAAAGGCCATCGTGATTTTGTGACCATTGTAAGCGCTAAAACTAAATCAGGAGACCTATCGGTCATTGCAGTATTACCCGATAGGTTTAAGGAAACCGTTCATGCGTTTTTTAACTCTATACCTAACCACTTAAAGCGAACCGTTAAAACGGTTTGTTGCGATATGTATGATGGATTTGTTCAGTCTGCAAAGGAAGTATTTGGGAGTCAAGTTGTGGCGGTTGATCGTTATCACGTGGCTAAACTTTATAGAGCTCCACTAGATCAATTGCGTATTAAGGAAATGCTTCGATTGAAGTCAGAGGTATCTTCTGATGAATATAATCGTTTAGAGGGAATGATGTGGATATTGCGTCGTAATCATGAATGCCTATTGAAAGCTGAAAAAGATAAGCTTTCCTTACTATACAAGCATTCTCCAAAACTTAAACAAGCCCATAAATATGCCTTAAAACTTACCAATATATTTAATACAAAATGCAACAGAAAGGTTGCTCTTAGTAAATTAAATAGATGGATATCAAGTGTTAAAAACAGCATGGTTACATGTTTTGCAACATTCATTAAAACCCTTCAAAAACACAAAACTAGTATTTTGAATTATTTCAAAGCACGTAAGAATAGCGGTTTTGTTGAAGGTCTTAACAACAAAATCAAAGTTATGACAAGAAGGTGCTATGGGATTTTTAATCCTGCATCTATTTTTCAAAGACTACAATTGGACCTCGGAGGATTTAAAATGTTCGCAAAAAGCACCAACAACTAGAAAAGGAAAAGAGCCAGAAGAAGTGCATAATTTACATCAGACAACTTCTTCGCAGATATCTAAGAAG
>JAOZRY010000282.1 GCA_029939965.1 Bacteroidales bacterium
ATTTAAATTTATCGAAAAAATTAAAACGCATAAAGGAGAGCTCCTGCAAATGAGTTCAAAAATAACCGGCAAATTACCCGGGGATTATAAGAAATCTCTTGGTGATATCCTTCTAAAGCTAGTTCCTTCCGGCAGTATTTCAGGGGCACCCAAACCCAAAACTATCGAAATTATTAAGAAAACCGAGAATTACTCCAGGGGTTATTACACCGGCATTTTTGGTTATTTTGATGGTGAAAATCTGGATAGTGCTGTAATGATCCGGTTTCTGGAAAAAGAAGGTGATGATCTGTTTTTTAAAAGTGGTGGTGGCATTACTTCGATGAGTGATGCTCAAAAGGAATATGAAGAATTAATTCAGAAAATATATGTCCCTTTTGCTTGAAACCATACAAATTAAAAACCGGGAGTTCCAAAATCTGGAATACCATCAGCATCGGGTTGATCGTTCGCGCAGAATTTTGTTTGGAAGTGTTGAAAAGATGAATTTGTTGGAAAATATTGAAATTCCTGAAAGCCTTAAAAGTGGTATGTACAAATGCCGGGTTGTGTATAGTGATAAAATTTACAGTGTTGAATTTCTTACATACAACCCAAAAGCTATTAAAACTTTAAAATTAATCAGGAATAATGGTATTGATTATGCCATGAAATATCATGACCGCAAATCCCTTGAAAATCTTTTTGATTTACGCAGTGTAGGTGATGATATTTTAATTGTTAAAAATAATTTAATTACTGACACATCTTTTTGTAATATTTTATTTTACAATGATGCACAATGGTTTACACCCGAAAAGCCATTGTTGGAAGGCACTCAGCGGCAAAAACTTTTGGATGAAGGCAGGATCAAAACATGTAATATTTCACCCGACAACCTGTTCATATATCAAAAGTTTATGCTGATAAATGCTATGTTGGAGTTTGACGAAAGCAGGGCGGTAGCGAATAACGCTGAGGCAATTTTGAGCGTGTAAACAGTGTGCGTGCAAAGGGTTACAATTTGTGGTAGCACTAAAGGCAATCCCTTACCCGATTAATCCATTGAACCGAATCCCGAAGAAGTTAGAATTATTTTCATCTGAATAGCAAATTGCAAATCAATCTCAAAATTATTTTTGTTCAGCAATTTAAAATTCTCAATTCTCATGTCATTTCTCAACTCAAGAACAATTTGATCGTTTTGAAATGTGAATCCTTTTTCTGTTTTTTTTAGGGTCGAAATCCTGCCATCAACTTTTCCAAGCAGAATTTCTTTATCAAAATAAAACCCATTATTTTCACTTTCAAAATATGTTTTGCTAAAAAACAGGTGGGGCTTTTCTAAATAAGGTGCTCCTGATGTTGGGCAAAAAGTATTGCAATTACCGCATTTATTGCACCAATCGGCCAAATGCAGAATCTGGTATTTCTGTTTGATCTCAAAAAAGCCATCTTCAAAAATTTGAACATCACCATTTAAAACAACCATTTTTTGAAGCTCAAATTTTGCGGGTTCTACATTGTATGTCATTAAGGCGAGGTTTGGGCAAACGGTTGTGCAAACGCTGCAAACCTCATCGCAATGTAAGCATCGCTTCGCCTCTTCAATCCCCTGTTCGAGGCTTAACGGTAATTGCACCAGATTGAAATTCCTTCTGTTTTTTAGTGCGGTTACTTTAACATCAATCGGTTTTATCCGCTTCGATTTATCAATTATGTGCTGTCTGAAACTTTTTTCCGGTCTGGGGTTTTTGGTTTTGGTAAGGAAATTCAGCCCGGCATTATTTATCATTTCCTGTGCAGCTTTGCGTCCGTCGCCAATGGCATTGATAGCTGTGGAAGCACCACGAAGTGCATCACCACCAATAAAAACCCCTGGAATGTTTGTTTGGTAATTACCATAATTTTTAGGCAACTGCGTCTTATCCAAAAAATCCAGATCGAGATCCTGACCAATGGCGGGAATGATTGTATCAGCAGCAATTTCAAAATCGGATTTCGGAATTTCAATTGGCCTTGCCCTTCCTGTTTCATCCCTTGATCCCGGTTTCATTTTGCGGCATGTAACGGAGATTACCTTCCCATTTATGGTATTAATTTTTACAGATGCCAACAACTCCAATATTTCAATACCTTCCTCAATCACAGCTTTAATTTCACCATGATCAGCAGGCATTTCATTAATGGTACGGCGATAAACAATTGTAACTTTCCCGTGATCACCAACCACGCGGTATGCCGTACGAGCAGCATCCATGGCTGTGTTGCCACCACCAATAATGATCACATTTTTTCCGGGAGTGGTTTTATTTCCGGATTTTACATCAAACAAAAATTCTAATGGATCGATAACACCAACCGCATTACCACCTTCAACATTAAAAGGTTTTGATTTTTGTGCCCCAACAGAAATATACACGAAATCGTTTTTGGCTCTTAACTTTTCAAAAAAATCCTTTTCAATTTTGCTGTTATAATAAACCCGTACTCCCAGTTCTGTAATCCGCTCCACATCATTTTCAAAAGCCTCATCCGTGAGCCGAAAAGCCGGAATTGCTCCTGACACCATTCCACCCGGTTTTGATTTCGATTCATAAATTTCGACATCAAATCCGGCTTTTGCCAAAAAATAAGCACAGGATAATCCTGATGGGCCAGCACCAATAATGGCAGCTTTAATGGTTTTATCGGGATGATAAGATGAATTAAAACGCAAAGCATCAGCAGTTGCATTTTCGGTAATAACGCGTTTCACCTCCCTTATCATCACAGGGCTGTCGTAATTAATTCGTGTACATTTTGTCTGGCACAAATGATCGCAAACCATTCCGGTTGTTCCCGGAAATGGATTGGTTTCGGTAACAACTTTGGCAGCTTCTTTTAAATTGCCACAAGAAGTATGGTAAAGGTAATCAGGAATTCCCTGATGAGTTGGGCAAGTACTTTCGCAAGGGGCATGGATACAATCGAAAAACCCAAGCTGACTATCGGTTTTTATGTTTGGATATTTGAGATAAGTTCTTTGGTAATCATTATTATTCAAAACCAAATCGGCATAATTGTTCAGGCTTTTTAAATGCAGACCTTTGTTAATATTCAATTTTGCTTTTCGCAGATTTTCGATGTATTGATTCAACCTGTTGTAGCCACCGGGTTTGAGCAAATCGGTGCAAACCGTAATTGGAGCAAGCCCCGATTTATAAAGTTCGGCCACATTAAACGCATTGGCTCCTCCAGAAAAAGAGATATCAATATTTCCTGAAAATTCATTTTGAAGTTTGCGAGCCAGATTTACAGATATGGGGTGTAATGGGCTTCCACTCATGTACATCATTTCCTGGTTACTATCAAAAACTTCCTTATGGTTTTTGCTTTCGAGTGTGTTTGTAAGTTTAATGCTAAATTGTATTTTTTGCTGATTAGCCAGGGCTTGCAGGTTTCTTATAATTTTAATTGCATCCGGATATTTCAGGTCATGTTCGAAAGCCAGATCAGGAACAATGGTTTCAAAACCACTTTTTTTAATAATTTTATGAAGCTCGTATTTTCCTAACAAAGTAGGGTTTAGCTTGATGGCAGTATTTAATTTTTTTTCGTTGATAAGGTATTCGCCAATTCTTTCGATTTCATCCGGCGGGCAGCCATGCATTGTGGAGAGAGTAATATTATTAGAAAGTTGAGTACTAATATTTAGGTTTTTGATATTGGGATAAATGTCTTTTATCAATTCAATTTTTTGGTTCAGTTCTTTGGAAGCATCTTTCATCTTTCGAAAAAACCACTGCACATTTTCTTTTAGAATACCCTCAAGGTTGTATCCTACACTCATATTAAAAATAAATCCCAGCTCATCCGGCAAGCCAATTTTTAGCTTATCCTTTAAAACATGTATCAAAATCCAGGCATCGAGATATTGATCGAACGATTCGTGAATTTTTAACTCCTGCGACCATTCGCAGTTGTAGCCCTCATCCTGCATGTCGATACAAGGTTTTGAAACCTCCAATTCATCAAGAGTTTGAATGGTTTTTAGCTCAATAAACCGCGAACCCGTAAGCCATGCCGCTACAATGTTTTGAGATAATTGGCTATGAGGCCCGGCAGCCACGCCAATGGGAGATTCGAGGGTTTTGCCAAATCGTGGTAAACGAAATTGATCGTTAAGTTGAGGGTAAAAAAACAACTCTTTTGGGATACCCAAAATAAAACCCGTGTTTTGGTACTGGCTTAAAATTAATTGGAGAAGCTGATTTAGCGGAAGCGGAAAAAATTTGTCTGACATGGTAACAATTTCAGTTGGAAAAACAAAGAGGCAAAAATAATTCAAATGCCGCCATTATCATACTTTTAGTATAATTTTGACAAATAAAAGTATTGATTCTAAATGTTGTTAAAAACCACATCTGTAGTTGTTCTTGCTGCCGGATATTCATCGCGGATGGGGCAACCTAAGTTTGGTCTGAAAATGCCTGATGGCACAACGTTTATCGAAAAAATAATTGGGCAGTATCGTAGTTTTGGATGCATCGAAATTGTAGTAGTGATGAATAAGGATGGGATACAATATCTCAAAAGATACCCGATTGATTTACCTGAAAATGTATTTCTTGCAATAAATGAATACCCCGATCGAAAACGATTTTATTCGTTACAATGCGGGCTAAAACTAATAAAAAGCAGAAATAATGTATTTATTCACAATGCCGACAATCCGTTTGCTGAATATTCGGTATTAGAAAAATTAACCACAAATCTGTCGGAATTTGATTTTGCAAAACCTATTAATAACTTTAAAGGCGGCCACCCGGTATTGATAAACCACATTATGGTAAAAAAAATGATGGCTGCCGATTACACTAAATGGACAATCAGAGATTTTTTGGAAACCCATTCGGGTAAATCTGTTGATGTAGAAAGTAAAAAAATCCATACAAACATCAACACCCCCGGAGCTTATAATGATTCAATGATACAATGATAAAATGATTCAATGATAAAATGGTACAATGATTGCCTCCTTATCGCATTTCATCATTAAAACAATTTTATTAATAGAACAATAGAATCATTGGTTACCAACATTAAGTTGGACAAATTGAAGAAAAATAGCCATCCCGGACGTATGCATAGCCATCAGGCCGAGGGAGGAAATTTACCCGGCTACCGATAAAATATTCTGATTAACCCAGTATGGGTTACGCTATTGTAGCACTAATTAATTTGATGACTGCTCTACAACCCAGTATGGGTTGAGTTCTTGCAATACTTCTTGTGAATTTT
>JAOZRY010000283.1 GCA_029939965.1 Bacteroidales bacterium
ATAATTGTCTTAAAATCGGAATGTCCTATTTTTAATGTTTTTTTCATTCTACAATTCAATTTTAAATTCGGCGCCGCCCTCAATGTTTTTAACGGATAACCTGCCTGCCATGTTCCTTTCGATAATGGTTTTTGATATGTACAGGCCCAGTCCCGTTCCGGTTATCTGGCCCCTTGTTGTAAAATATGGCTCAAATATTTTGTCGATAATATTTTCATCTATCCCACCTGCATTATCCGCAATGGTTAAAATTACCTTTTCACCCTGCCCCGACAAATTTATTGTTACTTGTGGGTTTTCAACTTTTCTCTCAACCAATATATCTTTTGCATTGTTCAGGATATTTAATACTACTTGCGAAAACTCATTTGGATACCCTGTGATGTAAATATCTTCCTGCAAATATAGGCCAATTTTCACAAACTTGTTTTTAAAACTTGCTTCGGTCAACGACAGGGTTTTATTGATACTGTCTTTTAACAAAAACCTTGTTTTCTCTTTGTCGGAACGGAAAAAGTTGCGGAAGTCATCAATAGTTTGAGACATATACTCCAGCTTGACCATGGTTTTTTCTACTATCTCGTTCAATGTTTCGGCAGTGAGTTCTTCAAATTCGTAAATGTCTTGCAAATTCTGGACATACAACCCGATTTCGTTAAGTGGTTGCCGCCATTGGTGGGCTATGTTCCCAATCATTTCGCCCATTGCGGCCTGCTTCGATTGAATTTGCATCATTCGGTCTTTTTCCCTGCTTTTTTCAACTTCCGCTTCCACTAAATCTAATAACTGACTATTGAATTGTTGAAGTTTTTCCTTGCTTTCCTGTAATAATATTTCGTGTTTTTTTCGTAATGAAATATCCCTCACGGCGGTCATCCTCGCTTTTTTGCCTTTGTATTCGAATTCCCGTCCAAGTATTTCCACAAAAAACTTTGTACCATCCTTTCGTTGCGCAATTGCATCATAAGGTTTGTCATAGCCCGACAGCATATTTTTTTCGGCAAGTCCTTTGCTTTCAGGGGCAATCATGATCAAGGCCGATTTACCTTTAAGCTCATTATACGAATAGCCCGACATATTGCAAGCGGCCTCGTTCATATCAATAACAACACCATTTTCGGTAATAAATATCCCTTCGTAAGTTGCTTCTGAAAATGCTTTTAACCGGGATTCGTTTTCTTTTAAAGCTTTTTCGATTTCCCTTTCTTTGGTTACAATCCTTGCATTTCCAACTGTTCCAATCATTTCTCCATTATCGTCCCAGAGCGGGGTTTTGTAAACATCTAAGTAAAGGTATTTTCCAAATACGTTTCCATACTCATCAAAACGGCAGGTCTTTTTCTTTTGGATTGTTATTGCATCGGAGTCGCCACACTCTTCGCCAAATGTAAACCATTGCTTATTTTCGGGATGTGCCCCCCTTTCGCGCTCAACAAAAAACATTACATCTTTTCCAATGGCCTCGTTCACATCTTTTGCATTGATCAGGTTTTTACAAATAGCTTTATTGGTAAATGTAAATTTCCCTTCCATATCTTTTGCCCACATCATATCGGTCGAATTATCGGCCATAAGCCTAAACTGTTCGAAATCCGATTTATATTGCCCCCTACTTTTGCGAAGCTCATTTTCTGATTGTTTCCTCGCTGTAATATCTCTGATAACCCCGGTTATTTTTCCCCTGAATGATATTTCGGAGGCATAAACTTCAAGTATTTTATTATTAAATTCTAATTCGATCGGTGTTACTGATTTATTGGATAATTTGGCTTTTATCAGTTTTAATATATCCGGCAGTTGCTTAAAGCCCACAAACTTTTTTGCAAGGTAAAAGGCTGTCTTCCCAATCACATCTTCTTTTGCTATACCTGTTATTGTTGTAAAAGCAGGATTAACATCTAATATTCTTGTTTTTTTATCGACATATACAATCCCGTCAGTGGCAGCTTCGAATATCGACCTGAATTTTTCTTCGCTTTCTTTTAATTCTTCAATGGCCCGTGCCCTTATTATTGCCGAACCAAGTTGTGCCGAAAGCGATTCGAGGGACAAGCGGGAATTTTCAGGGATTTCGTTATGTGTGCGTGAAGCAACATCTAACACGGCTATTGTTTCTTCTTTTATTCTTATTGGGATGATAGCCGTTGCTTTTAAACCTTCTTTTTTGCGAATATCATCTTTTGTATGTGGCAGGATATCGGAGTAGTCATAATACATGGGTTTTCCCCGATTAATAAGTTTAACGTTTGGCGAACCGGCACCATAATATAGGGCCGATTGTACGAAACCATGTGACAGCCCTTTATGATATTTTAAGTTAATTGCCCCGGTTTCCCCATCAACAAGATATACACCGCCACAATCAACCCCATCTAATTGCAGGCTAAGCTTAAGCAATGATTCCATTATAAAACCGAGGCTATTGCTGCCGCTTGCAATAACTGCCAGCCTATGTTGGATTTGCAAATTAACCTCAGCTTGCTTTCGTTTGGTAATATCTATCAAGGATGCTATCCGCTCTGTGCCATTCATACCAATGTTTACGGCACAATATATTTGCTCTCCATTTTTTTTAATAATCCCACATTCATATTGCGTTGGGGGCGTACCTGCTTTTTCGGTCCGTTGCAAATGATATTGATGCAATCTTTCTATGTCTTGTTTTGCTATTATCTTAGGCCATTTCATAATGCCTTCAACCTCCTGTTTCGAATAACCACTAAGCTCTTCAAATTTTGAGTTACAGCTTATTATGGTCATATCTTTATCAAAAATACCGGTTGCAGTGCCTTTGTTCTCAAAAATTGCCTTAAAGTTTGCCTCACTTGCTTTTATAGAAATTTCAGCTTTCTTTTGTTCTGTGATATCGTGAACTGTACCTATTGAGCGAATAGGCTTATTATTATCATCGTAGAATGTTTCACACCGCTCATTTACATATTTTATTGTGCCGTCTTTGAGGAGTAAACGATGAGTGATGTTATATGGGATTTTATTTGTTATAGAGTTGGCATAGGATTGAAGCACAAAGTCTCTGTCACCTGGATGGATTGTTTCAATAAAAGCATCATAAACCGAAGGGACTTCACTTTTTTCCAATTGAAAAATTCTATAAACCTCATCTGACCATTGAAGGCTTTGGTTGGTTATGTCAAAATTCCAACTTCCAATCTTTGCTATACGCTGTGCTTCACTTAAATCATTTTTGTTTTGTTTTAGTTCGTTTTCGGCATTTTTGCTATGGATTGTATTTGCCAGTATCTCGGAAGATATTTTAAGGATTTCAATGGATTCGATACTCCAGGCTTTTGCTTCTTCAACATTATCAAACCCAATAAAACCAATTAGCTCACCAAAAATACTTAATGGTAAAAGAATAATCGATTTAATATTTTGGCTTTCGAATAACTGTTTTTCCACTCTTGCTTCTCCCGGTAATTTTGAAACATCTTTTATATGAACAATTTCGTTATTATTGAGCCTGGCCATATTCCATGGGAAAATATCAGTTGTTAAATTTTGCAGGTTATCAATCTGCGGGGCAACACCCTCTGCACACCATTCGTGTGTATTGTCCATGGTTTTTCCGTTGTTGCGGAGCCTGAAAACATACGAACGGCTGGCGTTACTATATTCACCAATGCTTTTCAGGAGATTATTTATAGAATTATCTATATGAAAAGACCCCACGAAATTTGATGATATTGAAGAGATCAATTTTTGAAATTCCAGGTTTCGTTTAATTGTTTCTTCTGCTTTTTTTCGTTCGGTAATATCTGTGGCAATTTCCAACCGTACAATCCTTTCCTCCGGCCAAAGAATTGCCTGATCCCTTAACTGATACCATTTTTTCGTAATAGTGTTCTGGAACTCCCATACATAAGGCTCTTTGGGGTTTCCGGTTTCATCTAACAACAGATGGTTTGTGCAAAAGCCGCAAGGTTTAGTTTGTCCATTTTGCAAGGCAAAATAGCATTTTTCACCAAGCTTGTCGCCACATATACTTTTTCCACGTTTGTTTAAATAAAGAAGCTCGTGGGTTTGCATGTCAGCAACATAAACAACGGCATCTAATGCATCCATAGTTGTTTGGAAACGAATGTTTTCTGCCTCGATTTGCCCTAATGCTTTTTTTCTCTCAATAAACCGGGCCAAATCGCTGGCAGCTGCTTTCAGGAAGTTTTGTTCGGCAGTGTCCCATTCCCTTTCATCCAGGCAATTGTCGAAACCGATAAAACCGACAAATTTATTATTGGTCATTATCGGGATAACAAGTATTGCTTTAATATCCTGAATTTCCAGAAATTCTTTTTCACCTTTCGGGAAATATTTAATTTTCCCAAATATTATTTCCCCCAGGGATAATGTCCTGTTCCATCTATCGAAGAAATCATCATATTTCAGGTTTTGGAGATCAGGATTGTCAATTTCAGGATTAATGCCACCGGCACAATATTCTGCCTTTTTGCTCATCAGAAGTCCACCATTTTCATTTTTGTGATTGATAAAAATATAAGTGCGGCTTGCATTTGATGCGGGGCCAAGTATATCAACAAATTGCTGAAGTGCATGTTCCGGCCCGGAATTGAGAAGCCCCTCTTTTGCCCGGTTAAGAGCTGAGAGATAATTTTCGCGCTGGAGCAATGCTTCTTCGGCTTTCTTTTGCACTGTAACGTCCCTTGTGACCGCAAGGAGGTTCTTCCCAACAAAATTAATGGTGCTTTGCATATTACGCCAGTTTCCGGCTTTGTCCCTAAAACGGAATTCTATTGCTTCCGTAATTTTCGGATCGTCAATATTAAGGACTTTTGATATTACGAGTTTGATGTATTTCTTCACCATCTGCAATAATACTTTCTTATCGCCCGGATGAATAAAATCAAAAAAGGACTTACCTACCATTTCCGTTGGATCGTAGCCCAACACTTGTTTTACCGAAGGGCTTACATAAAGATACTCGGCTTTGAGGTCGAAGGTTGTGATGGCAATATTATCACTTGTGCTATTTGCAATAATTTGAGAAATCTTTTTATTTTTTTCAAGCTCAACAATTTTGGCCTTTAAAAGATCATTCTCTTTTATCAGTTGCTGTTTTGTTATGTTTTCGGGGTTTTTCATTTTATTGTTTTATTAGTCCGGTCTAAAAAGCTGTCAGACAATTATTTTCTATATTACACAGAACCTAAAGTA
This sequence comes from Bacteroidales bacterium, assembly GCA_029939965.1. GTDB lineage: Bacteria > Bacteroidota > Bacteroidia > Bacteroidales > 4484-276 > SABY01. The sequence continues at coordinate 5,191 of JAOZRY010000283.1, forward strand.
TTATATGTCTGATTTTTAATCTAAACTGTCTGACAGCTATTCACCCAAATATTATCTTTTTAGACTAA
>JAOZRY010000284.1 GCA_029939965.1 Bacteroidales bacterium
AATGATTTAATGATTTAATGGATTGATGTTTCCATAACTTATTGCCTCGTTGCCTTATCACCTTGTCGCCTTATCGCATTTTCCCCTTTTCCCCTTTTCCCCTTAGCATTTACAGAAAAAATTTCGGGCCAAAAATAATAATTCCAACCATAGCTGCGGCAATCGCCGTAATAAGCACGGCACCGGCTGCCACATCTTTTATCCTGCCGGCCGGTTTGTTAAACTCTGGCGACACCATGTCAACAAGTTGTTCGATGGCAGTGTTAAACGCTTCGGCGGCAAATACAATCCCTATTGCAATAATTACCGCCACCCACTCGGTAACTGAAATTGAAAAGTAAAACCCGACGAAAACCACAAGCACCGTTGCTGCGAGGTGTATCCGGGCATTGCGTTGGGTTGCCAAAAGGAGATAAATCCCATTGAAAGCATATTTAAAACTTAGTAGTGTGCTGTAAATTGGATTGTGTTTATTTTTCTCTGGGTTCGACATAAGCTAAATGTTTGTGTGTGTGAGGTGTTGGGTTTTCGATAGTTCATGGGACTATTTTAATGAATCCAGTTTTTCAATCGCTTTATACATATTTGAATAAGAATCACCTATTTCTAAATTCTTGCTTTTAGCGTTAATAACTGCAATATTCATTTTACGCACCAGATTTTCAACCCATTTGCTCTTTTCAAAATATTTTTCGGTTTTCTCATAATTTGGGATGTGCTTTTTAAGCTCATGTATTACCAGCTTATAGTTTTGGAAACGCCTATTAATTTTTATATAGTGTAGCAAAAACCATAACTCTATAGAAGGCAAACTATCACAGATTATTACGATTTCATTTTTAGAGTATTTTCTTTTAAATTTTTCTAATTTAGTCTTTTCCACGATATTTCTTTGCGATACATCCGCATCAAACACACAAATGACTGTTACATATCCTTGTAATAAACGTTCAACAGTTTTTTCAATTTGAGCAATATCTGTTTTGCCAAAAAATCTTGGTTTTACTTCACATCTATACTTTTTTATCTGCTTTAGATGAGAAAAATAATATTGTTCTGTCATGCCTTCTCCGACAATAAACACACCATCCCTCAGATTTAATCTTTTCTTTCTACGACCTCCCATGGCTACGAAATATTAGGTATTGCTCCAAACTTCCCTAACTTATATGCTTTTTGTATTGAGGAAATTCTGTTTAAAGCACGGAAATCTGAAAGTGAATACAAATCTGTTGAGCCATTTTGCTTTTTCTCGGTAAACCAAAAATTATCTTTTCTAAACATATCATCCTCGTCAAATAGCCCATCGTAATGTGTTGCAACAAGTAGCTGAGATTGAATTGAATTACGTAGAAACTGCTCCAACACAAACTCAATAAGCCTTGGGTGCAATTTCGACTCAATTTCATCAATACATAGAAATGCATCTCTTTCAATAGCTTGTAAAATGACCGCGCCAATGCCAAGCGCCCTCAAGGTACCTTCAGATTGATAGTTTTTATTTAGAGTAAATTGTTCTTCTTCACCTTGTGAATTAACAATTTTATGTAAAAAATCAATCTCCTTAATTGTTATTGTTTTTTCATTTTTAATTCTTTCTATTTCACTTGAAGGTATCGATTTATCTTGGGCGATACCATCTATTAAGAAATCGGGCAACGTTTTTTGAACATCAACTACATCTATATTAAAAATATTAAAATCCGCCTTTTGTAGATAAGCTAAAATTTCTCTTTTAATGTTTTGATCCTTCAAAATTGTTTGTTCTGCGTATTGTACAAGGTGTTGCATGTTGGGGGTAACAATATTCATAAATTGTTTTCTCATCCAAATAAGGACATGCTCAATTTCAGGAATGTCTGTATTTACTTTTGTATATGCTGAAAAAACCGACATATTTGTCAAACATGAAATTGCTATTTTTTCTTTTGCTACCTGGCTTATTTTAATTTTATTTCCATACTCAATTTTTGAAATATTTCCACCAATTGTCCTTGTAAAAACATTGGCAGGCTGAACACCAGGATAAAAATCTAATTTCTCTGATATTACTATATTCTGATTTAATTCAAGGGAGTAACTATACTTACTTCCGTTTACATAAAAATTCAACTTAAAATTAGTTGGTTTATCAGGTGTTTCACTATCCAATAAGAACGGTATAACACCTGTTTTATCCATTTTGTTTTCTTTAGAAATAAACCAAAATTGTTTAAGAAACTCAAATGCCCCCAGTAAATTACTTTTCCCTGAAGCATTGGCACCATTTACTATACAAAGCTTTAATAACCTTATACCTTTCGCTACTTCAACAATATGATAATCTTCAAGTTTTTTATCATTTGTTGCTTCAAAGCTAAATGTAACCTCTTCTTTGAAAGAAAGAAAATTCTTTATTGTAAGTGATTGGATCATTTTTTCTTTTGTTGATATTTGCAAATATCTTGCAATATTACATAATAAAATTGCAACATTGATTTTCTAATACGGAAATATAACAAATCACCCTCCTGTAATCCGCAGAGCTTAAAAATAAGGCTTGTTCCTGTTAATACCAAGCCACAAAAGGATAATACATTCAGAAGATCGTCAAATTTTTGCTCAAGGCCAACTATCTTCAATATAATCAATAATAGAGTTACCCCTGATAGCCCGATAACAATATGATTATTCCTAATATTTCTTAGCTTTCTGAAGATTAACAGAAGGTGTGTAGGTGAATTTTTTATACCCATCAACGGTTTCCTGCTTTATATTAAACCACTTTTGTCTATTTAACTCACTATCTATGGAATGTATAAATTTTCTATCATATGGGCCTGCAGCTTGCTTGGAATAATTTGAATGAAGATTCATTTTACTAATCTGTTCACACAAATAAACAAGCTTTTGAAATTTCACATGACCAAATGTTGGCTGATTATGAAGTTTTGAAGCTATTTCAGCTGCCAAAACAACTCTTCTAAAGTATATCTGTTTTTTTAAAAACATATCGTTTTGATATTATCATATTATTTTTGACTCTAATGCCTCCCGCAACACCTGCTGTTTCTGTTTTTTTTGCATGGGATACATGGTCAGTATTTAATCAGCCATAAAAGTAAATGAAAAATTTAACCAAATAAGATTTTCAGTTGTTGAACCCGACAAAACTCTTCAACTATTTAATTTCTTATACTTTTGCACAAAAAAAACATTAAGCGAAAATGGACATCAGTAAAAACCTATTAAAAATAAAAGGCGGGATTGCCGACACAGTGAAGCTGGTAGCTGTTTCTAAAACCAAACCGGTTGAAGATATCGTGGAGGCGTACAATGCCGGGCAAAGGATTTTTGGGGAAAATAAAGTCCAGGAATTGATTTATAAACAACCGGAATTGCCGGGCGACATCCAATGGCATTTTATTGGCCACATGCAAACCAACAAGGTGAAATTTATTGCACCGTTTGTAAGTATGATAGAGGCTGTTGACAGTTTGAAACTGTTAAGGGAAATTGATAAGCAGGCCGCAAAAAACCATCGTACTATCAATTGCATGATGCAGTTTCATATTGCCGGGGAGGATACCAAATTTGGGCTGGACCTGGATGAAGCCGGTGAAATACTTGAAAGCCCTGACTTTAAAGAGCTGAAAAATGTAAATATTTGCGGGGTGATGGGAATGGCCACTTTTACGGATGATATGGGACAAGTCAGGGGTGAGTTCAGGAATTTGAAGAAAATTTTTGACGAACTCAAATCACGTTACTTTTCGGCTTCAGATGAATTTAAAGAAATTTCGATGGGCATGTCGGGCGATTACCAAATTGCGATAGAAGAAGGCAGTACCATGGTGAGGATTGGCAGTTTGATTTTTGGGGAGAGGGGCTAGTACCATAAAACTGATTGATGATTGATGATTAACGATTTTTGATTTCAGAAATGAGTGGACGTCATATAAATCAAAAATCATATATCGATGATCTGAAATCATAAACCATCGACCTTAAAGACAGACAATTAGAAAAACAAACCATGCTTTACATACTCTTCATTCTCGGATTTGTCATTTTGTTGTTTGGGGCCAATTTGCTTGTTGACGGTGCAAGTTCGCTTGGCAAAAAGATGAGCCTTTCGCCCATTGTCATTGGATTTACAATTGTTGCCCTGGGCACTTCACTTCCCGAACTGTTTATCAATATTTTTGCCAGTGCCCGTGGCGAAACCGACCTGGCGATTACCAATGTGCTTGGCAGCAACATAATGAACACTATGTTCATAATTGGGGCTGCAGCATTTATTTTCCCAATTAAACCCGATAGAAAAACCATTAACACCCTCATCCCCATCAGCCTTGTTTCGGCTTTAGCTCTTGGCATCCTGGCCAATTTTGGGCTTTTTGGTTTTGGAAAAGAGAATTCCATCAACCGGATAGAAGGTTTTATCCTGATCGGTTTTCTTATCGGTTACCTTTATTATTCGTGGAGGTATTCAAAAACGGAAAAGGATATCCTGTCCGGGCAAACAATCAGGGAGTTTTCGGTAGGCCGGTCGGTTTTACTTGTTATGGGTGGCATTGCCGGGCTTTACTTTGGAGGAAATTGGGTGGTTAAGGGCGCTATATTTATTGCCGGGGAATTTGGCATTAGCAAAGCCCTGATAGGCATCACCATTGTAGCTGTTGCCACTTCGCTGCCCGAACTAATAACATCGGTTGTGGCAGCCACCAAAAAAAACTCGGGGATGGCCCTGGGGAATGCATTAGGCTCAAACATCTTTAATGTCTTTCTGGTGTTGGGCGTCAGCTCCATCATCAAGCCCCTGCCCTTTAGCAACAACCTCAATTTTGATGTAGGCATGGTGATAGCCTCAAACCTAATCATTTTTCTTTTTATCTTTATCGGAAAGGGAAAAAGGATAAGCAAAACCGAAGGGGTGTCCCTGATGGTACTTTATCTTGTTTATGTTGGGTGGCTGGTAGTGAGAAACTAAGAACTTTTTGTGCTACTGTCATTTGAGTTGAAAGTTTGGTTTTTTTTTATTTGAATTTTGATAATTATTTGTTTTTTATCTATTGATATTTGGAATTTTCATGCGTTTGCCATGGGCGGGGTTTAGAGAAGCTTGACCAATGTTGCCACAATAGCTGCCTGGGCCACCAGCATCCCAGCAACCCATTTGATAATATTTGCAGTTATCCGGGATTCAAGTTCTTTCATAGCAAAGTTATTAAATTTTCAACAAATTGTATTTTGTAATGCTAAATTTTAGAG
>JAOZRY010000973.1 GCA_029939965.1 Bacteroidales bacterium
ACGGAGTTGGCGCTTGCGTAGATTTGGGATTGGATTTTATAGCCTGGGATTTTGATCATAATTGCACTTTTCCTTTATTGTCTGAATCAGAATTTACAGGATTTTAGGATTCTCAGAATTGTGTCATTGCGTTTGACTTTCTTTTAATTGCTACAGTCAGAATTTGCCTTGTTTTTTAATTCTGTTCATTCTTTAATTCTGTGAATTCTGATTCAGATATTTTTCATCTTTGACCATAATTGCGCTTTTCTTCTATTAGCAGTTTTTTCAATTCTGTTCATTCTCAAATTCTGTAAATTCTGATTCAGACAATTGCTAATTAAAATCATCCTAAAAAATCGGATAATCACAGGGACGGGCCACTATCTTTGTAAGAACCTCGCGGTGGGAGAAGCCCTACTTCCCTGGCAAAAACATCAAGCCGGTTAGCAGTTGCCGCTCCAAGATGTCGTTTCACCAATAGTCGGAGGTTATCATAATTGATGTCCTTAACCATCAGAAGTGATTTCGCATCCAGATCATCTTTGGGTTCACCGGAAACAAGTTTCATCGTGATCAAATAGTTTAAACTCACAACCGGGACAATTTCTCCAAAAAATTCTATATCCCGTCTAGCATGAGCGATAGATTCCCTGAATAACTGGTCAAGACCGTCTAAACGTCGGTCGATAAAGTATGCGACCAATTCTGTCTCCCTTACGGCAACTCCGCCAATAGATAATTGATAAACTTTTAATCCTTTCCGTTTAAGCGCTTTTTCAATTTTACCTAAATCAGCAGTTAAAACAGCTAAATCAACATCTTTAGTGAATTGGTGGCGGTCACTAGGGAGAAAAACCCACGTGGCGACTCTACCGATCAAAGCAAAGTCTTGGATGCCTGCTTTCTTCAGGAAGCGCAAAGCGGCTTTAAGAGATGGATTGGGATCGAAGGATGGGAGTTGTTGAATTACCATAAGGCAACCTCATTTATATTAACAGATGCACATTACAATCTTTTCAAATGTGATTAAAATTACGACCTTTGCGTTAACTGTCTGAATCAGAATTTACAGGATTTTAGGATTTACAGAATTACGGCTGTTTTTTGAATTTTGTTCATTTTTCAATCCTGTAAATTCTGATTCAGACAGTTTCAGAATTGTATTTTGGGTTCAATACAAGTTTGTTTTGAAGACTTGACGAACAAAATTTATAAGCAGCCCTTTCGGGAAATTGTATACGACACCATAATTTTTTGCCTGTGCCACCGGCTTTCCAATTTTTCGACCTGTGCAATTGAAATTAAATATCCCTAAAAAGCTCCGTGAGAGCGGCATATTTGTAATAAACCGATTCATATTCTGTCCGAGCCCCGTCAGGCATACGCGTCAAGCTAAGGAATGGGGATGAAATAACTTCCCCATATCATTGAACAAAAGCTAGACGATCTAGGGCGTGCTCTATTTTTAACCATTTTCC
>JAOZRY010000285.1 GCA_029939965.1 Bacteroidales bacterium
TAAAGTGTTACAATAAAAGCGGTTGCTTGCTCCGAGTTGAAACCACAATAAACAATGCTGTAGTCCTTGTTATGACTGAGTTAGGAATGGTTGCTTAATAATAACAAAACGTGAATTTTATTCACGTTTATAAAAAGTAAAAACATAATAATATGCATCTTTTAATAATAATGAAAACAGTACTTTTGCACCAAACTTTTTTGAATATGGATATTAAGAGTATCAACAAAGCCGGGGAGGTTTTTAATGCATTTGAGCAGTTAAATATTTTAATCATTGGTGATGTGATGGTCGATTCATATCTTTTTGGTAATGTTGAACGCATATCACCTGAAGCACCGGTTCCGATTGTAGCAGTTAACAAGCGTACTAACAGGTTGGGAGGGGCTGCAAACGTAGCACTCAATGTAAAAGCCATGGGAGCTTGCCCTATACTTTGTTCGGTGATAGGCAGGGATGAAAAAGCCGAAACATTTATCAATCTGCTTAATAAAAATAAAATGTTTCAGGGAGGTATTCTGAGAAGTGGTAGCCGGATTACGACCACCAAATTCAGGATAATTGGTAACAATACTCAAATGCTTCGGGTAGATGAGGAGGTAACTTCAAATCTGAATACCGAAGATATGCAAACTTTCAAGCATATTATTGAATCTCTGTTTGATGAAAAGAATATTAATGCCATCGTGTTTCAGGATTACGACAAGGGAATTATCTCACCCGGACTGATTTCGGATATTGTTAAAATTGCACAACATCGAAATATTCCTATAGCTGTTGACCCCAAAAAGAAAAATTTTGATTCTTATCAAAACTTAACCATGTTTAAGCCCAACCTGAAGGAGTTGAAAGAAGGACTGGGAATTGATTTTGATATACATGATATGGATGCATTGAGGAGTGCTGTGCGCAAACTCCACGAAAAGCAAAATGTGGAGCTATTGCTGGTTACTCTTTCGGAAGCAGGTGTTTATATAAGTCGTAAAAAATCTGATGCTTCCTACAGCGAACATCATATCCCTGCACATTTACGATCTATAGCTGATGTTTCAGGAGCCGGAGATACTGTAATAAGTCTTGCGGCTATGTGCCTGGCATTGGGCTTGACTGATCTTGAGATTGCTTCGCTGAGTAATCTTGCTGGTGGACAAGTGTGTGAGTATGTAGGTGTGGTTCCGGTTGATCGGGAAAAATTGCTAAAGGAATCATCGAAATTAGTTTTTAACTTTTAACAATACAAACCTTTGAGAGGCAAATCAGATAAAGAGGCTTTTAGGATAATGAAGGAGCAAAGTTCAAAACCTACCATCGCACAAAAAGAACAGGTACGCGAGATGTTTAACAGTATTGCTCCTAAATACGATCTGTTGAATCATGTGCTTTCAGTAGGAATCGACATTAGTTGGCGTAAAAAGGTGATCCGGATCATAGAAAACTATCCTCATAAATTTATTCTCGATGTTGCTACCGGTACTGGCGACCTCGCTATCGCTGCCGCTACAAAGCTTAATCCTGAAAAGGTTACAGGTGTAGATATTGCTGCAGAAATGCTCCGTTATCAGGAAATAAAACTTGAGAAGCGCAACCTTAACAATTTAATTGAACTTAGATTGGGAGATGGTGAATCACTTCCTTTTGATGATAATAGCTTTGATGTAGTAATGGTAGCTTTTGGTGTGCGAAATTTCGAAAATTTGCAAAAAGGACTCGCTGAAATGTACCGTGTACTCAAAAAAGAGGGGCTTATTGTAATTCTTGAATTTTCGAAACCGGTTAAATTTCCGGTTAAACAACTCTATAATTTTTATTTTACCCGCATACTTCCTTCAATTGGACGAATGATGTCGAGGAGCAGTAGTGCTTACACCTACCTTCCCAATTCGGTGGAGTATTTCCCTTCGGGTAAAAAATTCACAGCTTATCTGCAAAGAACTGGGTTTTTGCAAACCACTGTTAAACCACTAACTCTTGGAATTGCTTCTATTTACACCGGTAAAAAATAAATACATTTCGCTCCCGTTAGTTTCACTGAATTTTAAAAACGGCATCATTTGAAGATTAATAAGGTTTCCGGGGTACTGTCAACGTTTTTTCTTTTACTTACCGTGTTTGTATCTAATGCTCAGATTAACAAAGTACCTAATCTGAAAATGTATGATTACAATCCTCTCCATTTTGGTTTTACCATTTCGGGTAATCAAATGGATTTTGTGCTCAAACCAAAAGAAAACCTGCATCAAATTTACTTTAAAGGTAAACAACTGCCCGAATTTGATCTGGGATATTCTGATGTGGATTCAGCTCTGGTTTATGGTATAGAGGCTATTCCATCTGCGGGTTTTTGTGTTGGAATTATAGGTAACTTCCGGCTTGGCAATTATTTCGACTTACGGTTTGTGCCTTCACTGGCGTTTGGTAGTCGAACACTGTCGTACGATACGAGGCTGTTTCGTCAAGATGACACAGTTGCAATTGTACTCAATCAAAAGATAAACTCAACCTTTATTGATTTTCCTTTGTATTTAAAATATAAATCCAAGCGCCTGCACAACATGCGTGCTTATGTTTTTGGGGGAATAAAATTTAGTTTCGATCTGGCTTCGCAAGCTAACAAAAAAGAGGATGATAATTATGAACCCAAACTTTTTCGTTCTGATATTTATGGAATTATCGGTGCCGGTTTGGATTTTTATATGAACTGGTTTAAATTTGGGATCGAGGTTTCTATGTCGTATGGAATGCGGGATATGTTGCTGCGTGAGGGAAACCTTTATACTGATAGCATCGAATCGTTAAAGTCTAAAATATTTATGCTTACTTTTACATTTGAATAACAAATTCAAAAACAGCAAAAACATGAAACCAGATAAGGAAACCAGTACTCTTTTTAATTCTATTATTGGCAAAGCAACTGTAAAACAGGAAGTTTATAGAAATACTTATGATGCTTTTAGTAAGTTTAAAGGGGTAATAAAGCAGGTGGTAAAAGAATACCAGAATTCAGATCCACATCAGGTATCGAACATTCCTTTTGAGTATAAAAATCGTGGTGAGTTTGAGGTCGAATTAAAATTTGCCGGCGACATCCTGGTTTTTATTATGCACACCAATGTATTTGCGTTTCCACGTAAACATGAAGTTATGAATCTGCCATACGTTAAGGAGGATCATGACCGTTGCTATTGTGGGATTATCAATATTTATAATTTCCTTGGTGATTCATTTAAATATAAGCGTATTAATGATTTGGGCTATTTAATCGGGCGTATTTTTATCAATAAAGAGAATCATTATTTTATCGAAGGAAAGCGCGAAATTGGATTGTTGTTCAAAAGCTTTGATATAGCAAAAATGAATGATGAAACAGCCCGCAATATTATTACCTCATCAATAAAATATACCCTCAATTTCGACTTGCTCACTCCACCCTACGAAGAGGTAAAGTTACTTACTGTTCATCAAATTCAAACAACTCTCGATAATATGAAGATTAAAACCGGCAAGCGTCTCGGATTTAAATTTCAGGCTGACATGGATGAATATGAAGATGAAAATGTAGATAATCAGGATTTTCACTAATAAATGTATCTTGCTTTTTTTCTGATTCAGAACAAGTACTTGTTTGATTTGATTTTTGCAATCGGAGTATAGCACATAATTATCCCCTTTGGCTTTAGATTCCAAAAAGCTAATGCAATATCAGGAGTATCTTTGGGCGAAAGAAAAACCCCGCTATAAGAATAGCAGGGTTTAAATGAAAAATTTATTTGTCCCCTTCGTCTTCGTCAAAGAAAAAATTTCCCCAGCTAATGGCTGTAAGAATTTCATCTTCAAAAAATAAATCCGTCATGGCTTCATCAAACGATACTCGCCTTTCGTTTTGATATTCTTCATCTTCCAGGTTTTCGGTATCCAATTCCGTATAACCTTTTTCTTTCATCATTGCTGTAATTTCAGCTTCGTTCATAGCAAATATCTTTTTGCCATACAATTCAGCTTCAGGATTTCCTGTTTCAACGTTTACTAAAATTTTTTCCTCATTGCCTTCAAAGAAGGCTGAGATGTCTTGTTCGTCGAAATGGTAGATAAGAATATCATCCTCTTGATCATCACCTTCAATGGTTTCTTCATCGTCGGGAGTGCCGAGGTACGAGATTACTTCTTTGGATGTCATTCCAAATTGGAGCGCCCCAAATCCCTTTAGTGGCTTAATTTCTAATGATAACGCTTTCATAATTATATGTACTATTAATTAAATGGTGAATCATGTTCTTTAGCAAAATGATTGTAAACCATCTTGTCAACAAAACCCGGAAAGAATTTGCTTAACAAAACAATCAATTTTCCTTCTATGGTGAGGGTAAGTTTTTTTTTTCGTTTTTTTATTGCACAAACAATTTTACGGGCAACCTGCTCAGGACTCATCATTTTGGCTTCATCACGCGGCGACTCGCCCTGTTGCGAACCGTCAGCAGCTCTTGCAGTGTTGCGAATATTAGAGGCTGTAAAACCCGGACAGGCTAAAAGTACATGCAAGCCTGTTTTCCTGTTTTCGATACGAATTACCTCTAATAGCCCATGTATTGCAAATTTAGATGCAGTATAGGCAGTTCTTCCCGGAAGACCTTTGTATCCGGCAATAGAAGAAACGCCAACAAGCGATCCTTTGGATTTTTGAAGATAAGGCATGGCAAATTTTGAACAGTAAACAGTGCCCCAGAAATTAACATCCATTACTTCTTTTATTACATTTAATTGTACATCTCTAAAAAGTGCACGCATCGAAATTCCGGCATTGGTGATAAGAATGTCGATTTTACCAAATGTATGGATGGCTGAATCAATTAGGTTTTTGCATTCTAATTCTTTACTTACATCCACTTTTACCGGAAGCATTTGGAAATTGGATTTTTCCAGATCAGCTTGAATTTTGTTTAACTTTTCAATTGAGCGAGCTCCGGCAACAACCGAAGCACCTCTTTTCGCAAATTCATAAACAAGTGCTTTCCCGATTCCCGAAGAAGCACCTGTAATAATTACTACCTTGTTTTTAAAATCCATGATGTATAAAATCGCGGCAATACTAATAGAAATTTATCTAATATGAACAAAATTATCCTTACAATATTTCTCTACAATATCAGCTTTATGGTTATCATGCCCGTGCAGTCAAAATATTGAATTCTTCTAATATGAATTGATGTTTTTCAATACTCTGTTTTTTTTTAAACGGTTCTACA
>JAOZRY010000974.1 GCA_029939965.1 Bacteroidales bacterium
CCCGCAAATCGGTTTGGGTAATATAATCGTAACGTGTGCCGGCCATCAGGCAACCCCCGTCTTGTGTTGCCATTGTTAGCCATACCCAATAAAAGGCATCGCCCCCGTAAAACTTCTGCCATTGTACTTCAAGGTTACTATTGAGCTTGTTCAAAAAAAACCAGGAATCTATATCCTCAAAGGGACCACCCAAATTAAGATTTTTTACACCTGCAAAATATATATCATTGTCATCAATAAAATCAAGATTGCTAAAAAAGCCCGGGTAATCTATGGTGTCAATAGTGCCCAATAGCTGTATATCCTGCATCACATCGGCAGTATCCATCAACATAATGGCAAGCTGGTCGTCCTGTGGACTGGAGTTGTAAATAGTCTTTTTACCGGTAAGCAAATAGTGCGCTTCGTCAATATACATTGCATCGTTGTAGTAGGAAACGCTTTCGGGAATTCCTTTTATATCAACCCATTCGAGCATGCTATCCAGTAATAGTATCTGCCCTGATGTATTTGTTTGCTGGGTATATCCAATGCAAAAAACCTCAAAATTATTTCCATTGAGAGTGGGAAGTATGTCAAATGCACTTTTTATTCCCTCCCCGGGATATATTTTACTAATCAAGGTGTCGTATGACGAATTAATTTTGTATGCGAACAAACGTAAGTTGTAATTTTCCATGTTTTGCCCACTGCCAACTATTATGTAGTAATCGTCAGATTTTACAACATTTAAATAAGCATAACGGTTAAAACATGTCCTATACATTTTTTCGTTTAGTATGGAAAAACTCCCATCCATTTCAACTACGGTAAAATATGCCACCGAATCGATATCAGCTTTTTGATATCCAATTCCGATAAACCGGCCGTTTTCACTTGAAATAATATTATTAATTACAAATTGATATGTCTCAGGTTTAGGTATCGCCGATAAAATAATATTGCCCTGCTTATCTATTTTTAGTAATTGGGTTTTGTCCCCAATAGTCGAATACATACCGAATGCTATTGAAAATATGTAGTAATCATCAGTTTCTATTACTGAAATAGGCACCTGATCTAATGGGTCGCTAACGGTCAGTTCAAAAGTTGCCTGGGCGTTCGCCATTAGGTTTAGGGTTGAATATATAAAAAATATAATTATTGCTTTCATTAATAAGTGTATTTATTATTATCACATCAAAAAATAAACAGAAGTGCCAATAAGAACATTCTCTTATTGGTACTTCTGTTTTGCTGTAATAATTTAATTAAAGATCAATTGGTGGCTCGCTATTTTGGTGCAATACCCCGTATTTTATAACTGCACGATGGAGTAAAACAGTTCCCCACGTGGGATACCACGCATCACCTATTAAATCAACTGAAATAAAATGCTTTCCTTCAGGTCTTGCGCCGTTGGGTGCGTAGTTGTATATTACGGATTCGGTACCATACAAATAGAAATACATTTCTT
>JAOZRY010000975.1 GCA_029939965.1 Bacteroidales bacterium
ATTGACCGCACCGGCTATCTCAAAAATTCTAAAAGAAGAAGGTTTTTCCCGATTGCCACGGCGTCCGGATAAAAAGCTTGTCCATAAACGAAAAGTAGAGAAAGCATCAGTTGCGGACATAAATAACCTTGATTTGACCTCAAGAAGATTTCATACGAAATACGGCGGTCTATTTCTTCTGATGGGAATTATGGCAAAAATACCATTTCAGGATATACTGAATAAAGCTGAATTACCGGGATCAAAAATGATTCCCGCAACCCAGGCTGTACTTTCAATAATGGCAACGAAGCTATTCGGGAATGCCAGATATACCCATGTAATGAGCGATGTTTTTGATCAGGGGCTTGGGCTGTTTGTCGGCCTGAATGTCATTCCGAAAACATCATTTCTAGCTCAGTACAGCAGCAGGATCTCTCCTGAAAGTGAAATGCTTCTTTTACGGGAATGGTTTGATGCTGTCGGTAAATTCGGATATAAGCATGGGAATTCTTTCGACTTGGATTTTCATACAATACCGTCTCATGGAGACAATGAAATACTGGAGAAACATTATATGTCCAAGCGTAGTCGAAAACAAAAAGGCATACTTTCTTTTGTTGCTAATGACACTGAAAACCGGGCTTTCTGCTATGTAAATGCAAATCTGAGAAAAAATAATCTTAACAACGAAATAATCAAATTTGTCGAGTTCTGGAAAGAAAAAAGTGGAAGTTACCCTGGCGAGTTAGTTTTTGACTCCACATTTACTACATACGGGAATCTGAATACATTGAACAAAATGGGAATAAAATTTATAACTTTGAGACGTAGAAGTTCAACTGTTTTAGACAAAATAAATGCTATTCCGAATGCAGACTGGAAACGGATCAAACTGGATAATGTAACTAGGGAATATCGAACTCCAAAAATCATAGAAGAACATATTTCTCTTAATGCTTATGAAGGGAAATTAAGACAAATTGCAGCACGCGATCTGGGGCATGAATATCCTACGATCGTACTTACAAATCAAAAAAAACGTTCTGCCACAAAATTGATTCAGCGTTATGCCAGAAGAATGATCATTGAGAATAATATTGCCGATGCCATTGATTTTTTTCATATGGACGCTCTTTCAACAACAGTAGCACTGAAAGTTAATTTCGATCTACTTGCTACGCTTATGGCAAGTACAGTATATAGAGTTTTTGCATCAAAAATCGGAGAAGGTTACGAAACTGCAAAATTCGGTAGGATTTTTAGAGATTTTATTTCTGCGACGGCAAATATTGAAATTACTGAAAATCATATTATTGTAAGATATCAGAAAAGAGCCCACAATCCGCAATTGTCAGCCTCTGGTTTGATTGATGAAGAAACGCCCATTCCATGGTTGCAGAATAAGCGTCTGAAATTAGTTCTTGGGTAATTGAAATGTTATCTAAACTATTTACCGTACGGATTCAGGCTAG
>JAOZRY010000976.1 GCA_029939965.1 Bacteroidales bacterium
CACCTCGACAAATTCATTGAGGCACGACCTGATTTGGTCATTCACCTTGGCCTCCAACACGAAGTTTTATTTGAGTTGTGCAGCGGTTATTTAAAACTTGGCAAGATTGACGACCATATTCAATTTCTTATTAAATTCAAGGAGAGGTTCCCGGATACATATTTGAAAAGTTTTGGGTATTATGATTACTATATCATTACCTGGCTGATATCTAAAAACCGTGTTGATGAAGTATCAGGATATTTGGAAAACTATATTCAATATCCTGTCGATCACGTTGACAAACTATTTGAAGTGGTCAACTTGCTCCTGGCGGTTGATATGGCTTCCGATTTGCACCACCTGGTAAAAAATGTTCACATAGCTATTTGCTATTCTGATGAGGTATTTGGCGGCAATGAAATTATGCCCCCCCTTATTAATGAAATTGTTACCAAATACTTGAAACCGGATTTCTCTGATAATGACTTTGCGGGCCTAATTGCCGAACTAAAAAAAATTAAAATCAAACTCAATGACGAAGTTTACACCCAACAATATTGGAGAGATATTTTCGAAACAATATTCCGGCCTTATACTATATGGAAACCTGTGCGGCCTTTTACAAACAGCAAAATCAGGAAAATGCACAACGACATGTCGCTTAACTACGGGAGGTTTTTAAAGGAGAAAACAGGGATGTCGTGGGTCTCGGCAAATTATTATAACCTACAGCTCAATGAATATTTACATTCATGGCACAAGGATACCAAAAAAAGGGACAATGCTTTGTTTGATTTCTCGAAAAATGTAATGGACAAACAAGTAGCCGTATTAACCAGTAAAATGTCAGTCTTTGTGGACGCTACCAAAATGATAAGCTTGTTTAACGCTATTTTCTATTTTGCAGAATATTTGGTGGTATGCGGCAATATAAATGCCGGACAGGCCCTGGCCATACAAAATGATTGTATCGGTTTTTATAACCAAATATACCCCAACATGAAAATACAATATATCGAGGCACTTGTGTTTAACAAGTTTCCGATGTGGGGATAGGTGGGTGTTTTACCAGGGAGGCAATGGAGTGTTCCGCCTTGGCCAACAGCCTTCAAACCTCAAATCTGGCCCGAAAGTTCTCGGGATTGAAAACTGAAACATTTTTATACTATATTCGTAATGATAAAACTCAAATTTCATCTGTTTCACAAAATTACCCAAACCCGTTCACCACAACCTCAATCGTAAGGATTACTGTTGAATAATCAACGTTCTATTTCCTTGGCGACTCCATACGGACTAACTCTGTGTTGTTGAAGCCGCTTAGGAAATTCAATAAAAAAAGGCTTCTCGGTACTGGAAAGCCTTTTTTTTGTTTAAAACCCGAAACCAGTCATCAGTCATCAGTGTTAATGATCGAAACCTGAAACCTGCCTGCCCGCCGAAGCGAAGCGAAGGAGGGAAACTTGAAACCT
>JAOZRY010000977.1 GCA_029939965.1 Bacteroidales bacterium
AATTCCAAAATACTACTTTTGTGCCCACTTATGGCAAATGCAATTGAAATAAAAAACAAGAAAGCCTCTTACCAATTTTTTTTGGTTGAGCAATTTACAGCTGGCATTCAGCTTACCGGAACCGAAATTAAGTCGATAAGATTAGGGAAGGCAAGTATTGCGGAAGCCTTTTGTGCATTTAAAGGCCATGAACTGTTTATCCGCGAAATGCACATAGCAATTTACGAACTGGGAACAATTTATAACCATGAACCAAAGCGCGACAGAAAATTATTACTCACCCGCCGTGAGCTGCGCAAATTGCTTATTAAAGTAAACGAAAAAGGTTTCACCATTATCCCTACCCTGTTATATGTAAACGAAAAAGGTTATGCCAAGCTTAATATTGCACTTGCAAAAGGGAAACATTTTTACGACAAACGCGACTCCATAAAAAAGAAAGACATTAAACGTGATATAGATCGGTCACTGTTTTAACAATTCTTAAATTTTCATTAAAACATCCAATAGTATTTTTGAATTTTTAAATATGTTAAATTTTGAATATAAAAATTATGAAGAAAGTACTTTCTCACAGCATCACCATCATTTTATTGGTAATAATATCTACATCAGTATTGGCCCAGGAAGAGGTAAAAATTAAATGGTACAGCATTGAAGAGGCAGCAAAATTAAATAAGAAAAAGAAAAAAAAGTTTTTCATCGACCTATATACCGATTGGTGTGGTTGGTGCAAAAAAATGGATTCCAACACATTTACCGACCCAATAATTGCTGCTTATATGAACGAGAATTTCTATCCGGTAAAGTTTGATGCCGAATCATCCGAGCCAGTTACCCTCAATGGTCAGGAATATGTAAACCCGAATCCCGGTAAGCGGCGTTCATCGCACCAACTGGCTGTTGCATTGCTAAGTGGCAAAATGTCGTACCCTTCATTTGCTTTTCTCGATCAGGAAATAAAACTCATAACTGTACTTCCGGGATACAACACACCCGAAAAACTGGAACCTATCCTTCACTTTATTGCCGATGAGGCTTATAAGGAAGAATCCTTCCAGGAGTATCAGGCTACATTTAAAAGTAGTTATAATTAATTAGTGTTTGTCCATAATGACCGATTTCTTCCCCGATGCACCAGCGATTTTTTAGATATAATTCAGGGCATCTTTCATAAAGTGTGGAAATTAGTTTACCATATTAAATGTATTATCGTTTTGTGCTATTATTTCACAGGGTTTGCACTTTTTGGCTACCAACGATAAGCTGGACAAATTGAAGAAAAATAGTCATCCCACACGTATGCATAGCCGTCAGGTCGAGGGAGGAAATTTTACCCTGCTACCGATAAAATATTCTGATTAACCCAGTATGGGTTGCGCTATTGTAGCTCTGGTAAATTTGATGACTGCTCTACAACCCGGTATGGGTTGAGTTCTTGCAATACTTTTTG
>JAOZRY010000286.1 GCA_029939965.1 Bacteroidales bacterium
CCTTTTCACAACCTCATCAAAATCATCCGGGCTTTGCAGCATCACTTCCGAACCTTAGGCATGGCTGGTTTAGCAGACCCCAACGGTAAGGATGCGTTTTTGCTCTTCGATAGTTAATATAGCCTTACGCCTTTGCGGGTTGTTGTCCAGCCATCCCATTCGCCAAGGAAAATAATTTTCGCACTTTATGAAAGATGCCCGATGTTGAGCAAAATAGTCTGCCTCAATCTTTCAGGAAAATCATAACCATTCGAAAAGTATTTTTTTAATTCCCTATCACATTCAATCCTTGATGCCTTATAGCATTATCGTATTCAATCCTTGAAGCATTATCGCATTGATTGCTTGATGCATTGAATCTACTTGGTAGTTTTTCCTTTGTACTTTCGCGTAAAAACCGAATCAACGGGTTCCCAAAGTTCTATCTTATTATTTTCAGGATCTAATATATGAACAAACTTTCCGTATTCAAACGATTCGATATCGTCAAGAATGGGAATGCCGTTTTTTCTTAACTCCTCAACCAAATCCTCGATGTTTTCGACCCGGTAATTGATCATAAAATCTTTATCGGAAGGCTCAAAATATTCTGAATCTTCCTCAAACGGACTCCATTGAAGATATCCTTTCTCGGTAGGTTTATCCGATTTTCTGAACTCGAATAACGATCCGTATTGATTTGTAACAATGCCAAGGTGTTTTCCATACCACTCCTTCATTTTGTCGGGCTGTTCGCACTTAAAAAATATACCTCCAACTCCCGTTACTTTTTTCTTTGATGCATTATTGTTTTTCATAGATGTAATTTTTAGAATTGTTGACTTTAAATACGTTTTGCTGTTGGATAATTGCAGTTTTTGATGTGTTCGAAAAGTCTATAAATTGAATGACTGCGCTATCACTATTTTTTCTGTTTAGATCAATAAAAATACAAAAGATTCCTGAGATTGTACATGCCCGATGTCCAGTTTATTCTTAAAAAAAAGGAGTCCGCATCCGGCATGAGCCGAACAAATTATTATGAGTAAAAAGAAATATTTTAAAATGTTTTTTGTGGTTAGCATATTTTAAAATGTGTATTCAAAGATAAAAATATTTTAATTCATTTGCCACAGGAACAATCCCTAAATATTATTTTAATGTGCCGCGAATAAAAAATGGTCTTCAAAAAACACAGGTATATTCGTATTGTTGATTCTTGCTTTATTTTAGTAATGTAATTTGCACCTCCTCAGTATATCATAACAATAAATTTAGTGTGCGCCAGAAAACACCGATATCTTTGTTTTACTTTTGTAAATGACTGATTTTAAAGGAAAGCGTAACGATGAAATCGGACATTATGGACAAACACTATTTAATCATAATACGATGTTAAATAATTTCATAAGATTAAAATCTATTTTTACCGCTAACAATTCTATGAAAATAGCGTTTACAATACCAAATCTTAAATAAGCTTTAAATATTCAATAACAATAATAATTATGTTAAAAACTACAACAAAACTCTCATTTACTTTTTTGCTGGCAATACTTTTAAGCTCGGCAATATTCTCTCAATCCTTTCAGGATTACCAACTTCATTTTAAAAATCAGGTAATATCGCCCCATGAAAATATCGATGCCTTTGTAAAATCATTTTCTGTTTCTGCGCAAAATGTTTTTGATAACCAATTTTATAAGATCATTCAATTCGGAAAAATACCCACAAAAACGGAACGTGAATATCTTTCAAATTCAGGAATAACCCTTTTGGGGTACATACCTCATTTTGGATATTTTGCTTGTTTCAATACAAATTTTAATGCAGATGCTTTGTCCACCGGATCAATCAGAAGCATAATAAACATTACACCTGCCATAAAGCTGGCTCCCATGCTTTTCGCAGAAAACTACCCGGATTATGCCCTACGCGAAGATGGCAAAATTGAGTTGCTGGTAACATATTTTCAAAAGTCTAATCCTGATCTGGTAGTAGCCTCTTTGTCAGAATCAGGATTTGAGATAACCAAGCATGAAGCTTATGGCAATTACCTGCATTTGATTTCTGATTTAGATAAAATACCTCAAATTGCCAACCAGCCTTTTGTAAGTTATGTTGAACCAATCTATCCTGTTCCCGAACCTGAGAATTACACAGGCAGAACCTTACATCGTTCCAACACCATCGCCAACGATTTTTTAACTGGCCGCAAATACGATGGCACCGGCGTAAGTGTAATGTTGCAGGATGATGGCAAGATAGGACCGCATATTGATTTCCAGGGTAGAATAATGGAGCAATTCCCTGCATATTTTGGTGGCGATCATGGCGACCATTGTGCCGGCATTATTGGTTCGGCCGGAAACCTCGACCCCCATGCACGTGGAAATGCGTTTGGTGCCGAACTTTATGTTTACGGTGCAGCACCCGAATATCCGGGGTTTACATCTATTCCATCGCACTATTTTACCAAAAATATCAGGGTTACTTCTACGTCGTACAGCAATGGTTGTAATGCGGGATATACCACTCTTGCAAGATCGCTCGATATGCAAATTATTAATTACCATGCTCTGATGCATGTTTTTTCGGCAGGCAACGATGGCGGCAGCAACTGTGGATATGGTGCTGGTGCAGGATGGGGTAATATTACCGGTGGTCATAAAGTAGGTAAAAATGTAATTACTGTTGCCAACCTCAATTATTTCGATCAATTGGCAAACTCAAGTAGCCGGGGGCCTGCTCACGATGGCAGAATCAAGCCTGATATTTCGGCCAAAGGATCGAGTGTTTACTCTACGCTGCCAAACAACGATTACGGAAACAAATCAGGTACCTCCATGTCGTGCCCCGGAGTAGCAGGTGTTGTTACGCAATTGTATCACGCATACCGCGATTTAAATGACGGAAACGATCCTTATGGTGGATTTATAAAAGGAGTTATGCTTAATACAGCCGAAGATTTAGGAAATCCGGGTCCCGATTTTAAGTTTGGATGGGGACGGATTAATGCACTAAGAGCAGTGCAAATGTTGGAACAGGGAAGATATGATTCGGCAGTAATCGAAAATGGTGAAACAATTACACATCAGTTTGAAGTTCCTGAAAATACAGCTCAAATGCGTGTTATGATTTATTGGACTGATTACCAGGGAACCATAAACTCTGAGTGGGCATTAGTGAATAATCTAAATATTACGGTTACCGATCCTGAAAGTGAAGAGTGGTTGCCGTGGGTGCTAAATCATTTTCCGGATGCTGATAGCCTTGATATGCCCGCTGTTCGTGGGTACGACGAGCGCAACAACATGGAGCAGGTTACTATCGACTTTCCTGAGCCGGGCAATTACACCATTTCGGTAAATGGGGCTACAGTTCCTGAGGGACCACAAAAGTATTATGTTTATTATGAATTTATTCCGGAAGGGGTTGTTCTCACATATCCATTCGGTGGCGAATCCTTTGCGCCGGGGGCACAAGAATATTTACGTTGGGATGCCTTTGGTAACACCGAAGCATTTTCTCTTGAATATTCCATCAACAATGGCGAAACCTGGATATTAATAAATGATAATATTAATGGTGATGCACGATACTTTGGATGGACTGTTCCCGGAGCTATTACCGGCCAGGCCTTGGTTAGAGTTACCCAGGGGAACTCTGTTTCGCAAAATCCCGAACCTTTCTCCATAATGCAAACACCCATAAACTTTAATATCGACTGGGCTTGTGATGAAGCGTTACACCTTAGCTGGGCTGAAGTTATCGGGGCTACAAGCTATACTGTTTACCAGCTTGGCGAAAAATACATGGATTCAATTGCTACCACATCTGTCAACTCATTTATTGTTCAGGATGTAAATTCCTCCGAAACTCATTGGTTTAGCGTAAGTGCAAACGGGCCTTATGATGCCGGAAGTATGCGTACGGAAGCTATCGAAAAAATCCCCGGCACATTCGATTGTTTTGAAGTTGATGCATGGATGATGAATGCTCCTTCGGTAAATTGGGGGCTGTTTCAGGCTTGCATGAATATACAATCGTTGAATATAACTGTGGAGGTTAAAAACTTTGGCCTCGAACTTATTACCAACCCCGAACTGAGTTATCAGCTTGACGAGGGTGCGGTAATTACCGAAACCTATTCAGGTTCCATACAACCCGATTCAATTATAAGCTTCACTTTTAGCGATCCGATCGATGTTTCGGATATTGGTACATACAGCCTGAAAACATTCGTAGAATATGGTCCCGATCAAAATCCGGATAACGACATGCTCGAAACAATTATTGAAGTTATAGAAGGAGCCAGCTTTACACCCGGAAACATTCAAACCATCGAAAACTTTGAAGAATGTACAGCTGCACCTGTTTGCGAATTGGTGGTTTGTGAACTGGGCGAAGATTGGATCAATCTCACCAACGAGGTAACTGATGATATCGACTGGAGGCCTTACAGTGGATCTACAAATTCGATAAACACAGGGCCGAGTACCGATCATACAACCGGTACTTCAAGCGGACAATACTTGTACCTCGAAGCATCGGTAGCTTGTTTTAATAAAACCGCCATTCTTTCGCTGCCATGTATCGACCTTACCAATGCCGTTAGCCCGGCTCTCGATCTTTGGTATCATGCCTATGGAGCAGAAATTGGCATCTTTCATGTCGATCTTTTTAATGGCTCAGATATTATTCACGACATTACCGAACCCATTAGCGGAAACCAGGGGAACGAATGGAAGAACCTGACCGTTGACCTTTCTAATTATACCGGCATGAGTGTTGGCATAAGGTTTAGAGGAGTTACAGGGGGTGGTGAAAAAGGCGATTTTGCCATCGACGATATTAGCATCACCGATGTTACTGCAATTGGTCAAAACGATGTTCATACCGAAAAGATAAATCTATATCCGAATCCTGCAAATGGTTATGTAAATGTTTCGCTCCAAAATGCCGGAGATTTGGTGTATAATCTAAAAGTGTCCGATATTTTTGGCAGAGCCGTATATATTGCCCCGGTTAACCCTGCCAACAATGTTGTGAACAAAGTTATTGATTTGTCAGGTTTAACTCCGGGTATATATTTTATCGAAATGAACGCCGAAGACCGATCGTATCAATCGAAGCTAACAATTAGATAATTCCTTTTCCAGACGAGGCGGAAAAGAGATAGCATGACGTAAAAATTAGATTCCGATTTTTAAGTTAGTTTTTTTTGGGC
>JAOZRY010000978.1 GCA_029939965.1 Bacteroidales bacterium
AAAATAAGCTTAAACGGCGTTTATCCAAATGTGTATAATATTAAGGTGGGAGGTACGTCAACAGGCAAAACTGCAACAGACAAGAAGTTTTTAAGGTGCCTTGATATTGATAATTTTGTTAGCGTTAATGATATAGCGTCAGGCCCAGGGTTGTGGAGAGCAGTAGCAGATAATCCTATCGGAATGGGTCTGTTTGATGAGGTAACAAGTTTATTTCAACGAAACAACAACAAAGGCGGAGTGGATATGATAGCTGAAGGGAAAGCTATAGCCTTAATGGATTTATACTCCAGATCAGGTGAGAGTTTCACTAAAGGCTTTGGCGATCCAAAGAACAAATTAATAATCCATAATCCATGTTTTAGTTTATTAGGCAATGCCACGCCAACAATTTTTGACGCCATTCAGTTGAAAGACTTTGAGTCAGGACTTATGCAGCGATTTGATTTCTGGTTGTATGACGGAGAGATAAAACAAAAATCATTACTTATCAATAGTGATTATTATCCAAAAACAAAGAAGTTTATAGACGAATTAAGAAAAATAGTCCAGTTTATGCTGCCTGAATCAAGTATCGCAAGCCTGATTAAAGGGTGTGTTGATTTATCTGCAAGCCAATCAGCCATATCCTGCATAAAAGAGTATAGCGAATATATAACAGGAGAGGCCAACAAGCAGCAATCAGACGGGATGACAGGGTTTATATCCAGGCGGTTTGATTTAGCGCTCAAATATGCGCAAGTTCATCATGTAGCGGTCAGGCGAATAAAAGAATTATTATCTCAAATCAGCCTGGCAGATATCCAATACGGTATATTAATCGCTGAAATGCTGGGAGGATGGAAAAGTAATGTTTTATCTGAGAAAGTTGTCTCAGGAGATTTCCATAGAGATTGTGAAATCTTTAAATCTGCGATTTTAGCAGCGGTGAAATCAGGCAGAAAACCAACTTTTGCTTTTTTAGCATCGAGACGCACAAATCTTAAAAATTGGATGCCGAAATATTCGGAATCTGTCATCAATGTTTTAAAAAAAAGAGGTGAAATTATCACTAAAGAAGGACAAAAAAGTACACAATATTACTTACCAAAATTAGGGACAAAATCATGTACAAAATCATGAAAAAATTTTGTACAGGTTTGTACGGGTTTTTTTGTAGAAAATTAAAAAAAACAAAAAACACGTACAAATTTTGTACGTGTTTTGTACGTGTTTTTGTACGAGGATAAGTGGTTAAAATGACTATATATATATATATATATTATATATGTTGTACAAAGATACAGATACTCCTTATACCTCTCTTTTTTTACCTGTTTTTGGTCTCTTTTTTTGGGGTGTGTGTTATATGCATTTGTACTGTACAAAAAAAGGAGGTTTTTTATGACAAAAATAGACTATCAAGCACTCTTTAAAATCCAAATTAACTTAATCAATAACCTTAAACGC
>JAOZRY010000979.1 GCA_029939965.1 Bacteroidales bacterium
GTTACACTCCACCCACCCTACATTAAAAAGTGTAAACCGACAAATGAAGGATGCCAAAATTTGTATATCTTCTTCAAAATTTCTATATGTCGATTTATCGGTTTCAAGTTTTTTTCTGAATTTTGACATTTTTAGTTTTACTACTATAGGATTACACCGTGGCCTCCTTGGTCTGTCAATATACGATTCTGATACCATTTCGAGCATATAATTCAATGCGCTTTTTTTCTTCTCAGATTCCATGGCAGAGATTATCGGTGAGCCATCAATAATAATCTGTAATGTCTCCAAAAAGCCTATGAACAAAGGATTTCCTCCTTCTTTGTCTGTTGCCACTTTTATTGTGGAACGTATCAGATTATACGTAATCAATATTGCATACAGTTCTTGTTCCACAAGGTCAGCGCGTTTGCTTCGGAATATCGTCGGCATCAGACCTTTAAGCGTTGCACACTGATGCGTTTTTATTTCGTCATAGGCGATTTCAATATCCCATCGTTTATGATAATGTATGGCAATTTCTTTTGCCGTAATTTCAGGATCTGATAAATTTGTTATCAGGCGGACAGGTCGAAACCCGGGAATTGTAAATTCAATAACCCGAACAACGATTTCCTCTATTTTCCACTTTTTACGTCCGGTTGTCGGATTAACCGAATCTATGACTTTAATTTGAATTTTACCCAGATAACTACCGTCTGGCATAAGAGAGTTTGGGATGGCTTTTATTTTCAAAGATTTTGAAATTTTCATAATGAAATGAAGCCCATTATCTATCATAAACCAGGTCAAACAATAAGAGTAAAATCCGGCATCGAAAAGAAACAAAAAATCTTTTCGTTTACACCTTTTGATAATTGTAAACATCAGCGTCTTTTCCCCGGTTTTTTTGCCTTTACAGGCAGCATACGCAACATTTGAAATCCGTCTTGCTGACAATATCATTAGAGCAACCACCCGCATTTGGGGGAATGCTCCTTTGCCCCTTCCCGATTTGTGTTTACCAAATTTTTTTTATTGCTTTCAGTGACCGGCATTGTCAAAGAAGAACCATCTGACATTACAGTTGCAAATCCGTGGAAATCAGGTACTATATCTGAAAATGTGGAAGCGAGATTATAAAAAATATCACGAAACACATCGATTCCTAACTTGACTCTGGCATGACTGATTGTTCCGGTTTTCACAATTACTTTGGGAATATTTAGCTTTACCCAACGAACTCCGGAAAATATCCAATCCAATGTTTTGTGATAATTCAGATCTCTTCTCAAAGTTATTGCCAAAACAAGCCAGATCATAATTCGGGGGCGCAATATAGTACCTTTCCGCGATTTGTCTTTATTGTGTTCTCTCAGAACCTTGTCAATTATTGGGTCCATTAATGACCCAAAAATTTCGACCTGTGCGGTTGAAATCTCAGGCCAATATTTTAAAATCTTCGAA
>JAOZRY010000980.1 GCA_029939965.1 Bacteroidales bacterium
TACCGGTAGAAGGAAAGATTGCAAGAACCCTGTTTTATTGCTTTCGCAGGGACATCTTTATTATCCTAAGCAATAGGGAAGTTGATTAATTCTTTTTGGGAAGGGGCGATATGAAATCCAGATATTTCAAAATTGTTTTTTGTGGTGTTTTTTTGTTGCAAAGCATTATGCTGTCTGCCTGGCAGTTTGACACGCTGACTAATACCATTCTAGAGAATTAAGATCACAAAGTAGCCCAAGATCTAGAACAAAGTTTTTTTATGGCACCAGAAGTAGCTGTAAATGACCTCCAGGCATGCACTGTAGCCATTACAATATCTTCGTAATTTTTAAAACACCTATTTGCCAACCATCCCTGCTTAAGCTTACTCCACAGTTGTTCAATGGGATTGAGTTCTGGAGAATAAGGGGGCAAAAGAACAAAGCTCATATTTGAGGGTATTTTCAAATCGTGTGATCTATGCCATCCAGCTTGATCTACAACGAGTGCAACAAATTTATTTTTCGGAATAACTTTTGAATATTTATCCAGGAAAAGTTGCATCATTTCAGTATTTTTTTCAGGAAGGATTAAGGCAAAATGAGCATCAGTTTCGGGACAAACAACTCCAAAAATATTCGTAGATAAAAACTGTTTTTGCTGCACAGCTCGAGGTCGAGTTCCCTTGGGGCCCCAAATGCGAGTTACGCTTCCCTGCTGTCCAATTCGAGTTTCATCTTGAAATCCAATTATAACATTTTTCAAATCGATTCCCTTTGGCAAACTTCCGACAACTTCTTGTTTAAAGTTTTTTTAAAAGCCCTTTGTGCTTCAGGATCAGCTTTTGGATGTTGCGATCTTGAGGTAATCCAGGCAAGACCCAATCGCTTGAGAACGGTATAAATTGAATCATCTGCATATGCTGCCCCAAATTCATTTAGGGCCATATCTTGAATGTCGTATCCAGTAACTCGTCCGCCTGTTTTTTCAGTTTGTAGTGCCACAACTCGTTGCAAAAACTCTTCTTCTTTATCTCGAGGAATGTTTGGTTTTCTGCCTGACCGGGGTAAGTTGCTTAAACCATCCAAACCATTCTTTTTATATCGATGGTACCATTTCCCAACTGCCCGTCTTCCCACTCCAAGGGCTTTTGCGGTTTCTCCAATCTTTTTTTTTTCTTTTAATAGTGCCATAGCGATAAGGCGAACGCGCTTTTCAGGGTGCGGCTCTTGCTTTGAAAGCTTTTTGAAATCAGGACAATTCTCTTCAAATACTACTTCTATATACATCTTGTTTTCTCCTTGGTAAAACTTCTTTCTATTTTTTTACCAAGGAGTTTTGAAAAAGACAACTTTGAGTTTTCAATTCTTTAGAATGGTATCATAAGTGAAAAAGGAGAAATTCATGAAAGCGCTAAAGCAATTCGCTCTCGCTTCTATTTTTTTAAGTATAAATGTTGCTTC
>JAOZRY010000981.1 GCA_029939965.1 Bacteroidales bacterium
TTCTCATTTATTACTTAATGCCTGTGGAGTTTGCAAAATTTAAAGTTGAACTTATTGATGAAAAAACAGCAACTGCCAAACACTTCTATTACGACCTTGATTTTGATGGAGATTCTGAGGAAATCAGATTTGGTTATGATGAATGGTATTCCAACAAAAATGCCCGTCCAAACCTGCAAATCTATGATATTCCTTTCAGCCAAATTGGTATTAATCAGGTAAACTTTGATTATGATTTTGTTGAAAATGCCAGGCCGGTTTTTAGTGATTACGACCATGATTCCCACTGTGAGGTTTATGCTTTTCTAAAAAAGGATACCTGCCTTTACTTAGAAGGGGTAAAGTTTTATGACACTGCCGGTAACTACAACACTTTTATCCAAAAATTTGTGGATTATGTTTACACGGACAGGGAGCTTGAAGACTATAATATCTTCAATGCCCCATCGGTTGACTTAAATGGGGACGGATTTAATGAGATCATCTTCTTTGTTAATGGCTTGTATTCTGCGAAACCACGGGCGCTTTATGCCCTGGATGTAAAAAACGATACTATTGTAAAAAGCCCGGAAATGGCAGTAAGTGTAGGTGCTGGAATTGACATACTTCAACATCCAACCTTGCGAAAAAAATGGATCATTACTGTAAATACCAAATCCCCAATAAACTATAAGAAACATAAAGACATCATCGATGATTCGTGTGGATGGGCAATGGCTTTTGATGAAAAACTGGATTTTTGGTTTAATCCAATACCAAATAAAAATGGATATAGCTATTATATACAAAACACTCCCTATACTGAACAATCCGATGTAGGTATAATTTCTCTGTTCAAAGTCCCAAAGGGATCTGAGGAACTTGAAGTTTTAAAAAAAATTGACCTTAAAGGAAACATAATAGCAGAGAGGATATTTGAAAAAGAAAAACACTACAGCTTTCAAAGCCATAGAGATAAACCAGGAGAGCTTTTCTGGCTTATCCAAAACAAGCCACCAATAAAATTTCTGATAAACACTGACCTTGAAACCCTAAAAACGTTCACCTCTGGTTACCCTTTTCCGTCTGTTTATACTGGTACTAATGAATTCTTGTTCGATCTCGATAGTGATGGAAAACAGGAAATCATTCATACAAACACTGATAATAGGTTAATAATTTACACACAAAATCTCACGCATCCGGTAATTGTCCCATACCAAAGGCAATCGAGATTAAAAGATGTACAAATGATCAAAATAAAAAAAGCAAGTCAGCCAATACTCTTTTTACAGAATGGGGCACAGAAATTATTTTATCATTATTCTTTTAATAAATTATACTATTGGAAATATGCCATCATCCTTAGCATTTATTTGATGAGTGTGGTCTTTTTTTATTTTCTTTTAAAATTCCAACGCCAGATAATCAACAAACGTTTTGAGGCCGAAAAGCAACTCTAC
>JAOZRY010000982.1 GCA_029939965.1 Bacteroidales bacterium
CCCCATGTCCGCCGGGTCGGAATAACAGGCTTCCGTTGTTTTCGCGAAAAGGATTATTTTCCATATCTACGGCCAGGGTATCTGTTGCAGGCTTTTGTTCCGAAAAAGTAAGTATATATTTTACATCGAATTTTTTTTCATACATGGTCTTTACAGCAGCAACGGCCTCATCAAATTTTTGCTGGTGCTCAGGCGATACCGTAAAATGTATGTGTACTTCGCGATTTGCATCCATGGCATAATGCGCCCCTTCAACCAAATGCTCGCCCAGCGACATCCGTGCAAAATCATCGTATTGGTGAAATTTCAATAATCCTTTTGGAAGGCTTGCATAGCCAAGACCCTTTTCGGTGAGGAGGTATTCGACAATAATGCCATATTTTTTCTCTTCCAAAAGCTTCTCCAAATCAAAGCCATCTTTAATTAGTGCAGCTTTCAGGTCTTCGATAAAAGCAAACTTATGGATGTGATTGATGAAATACCAAACCGAATTAAAGCTCTGATCGGCGTTAAACTTCTCAAGATCCTCGGCTGTACCTTTGTACGATTCCATAAACTCGAACAAATGCTTAAACATACGCGAAGCAGCCCCTGAGGCCGGAACAAACTTTAGTAGTTTGTACTTTGGCATCTGCTGGTTGTAAAATGTAGCAAGCTCATTTACTTCTGTTTCTCCAAAAACCTGTACCCCATGGCCTTTTGTTGCAGGTGCAGTTAGTTTTGCAAAAGGAAATCCTTGTTTGAAGTTTTCGATTTGCTTTTCGATCAGCTCTTCGCTGATTCCTTTTTGTTCGATTTGCTTTAGGTCTTTTTGTGTAAGCATAGTTTTCTGTTTTTGATGTAATATTTTGATTTAGAATTTCTGTTTCTTTATGTGTAGTCTCTGCACGAAAACTCAATGTGTCAGGAAGTGGGTGTCAGAAATCGCTGAGATCGAGGCGGACGAAGTGTTGAAAATCAAGGAGTTTACTTTTGTAAATGACTGTTTTCAATACAAGTCCAACGATGATATCGGCGTTTTCTGGCGCACACTATGTACAATTTTTGCCTGATTGAATTATGATTTTTTAGCCTCTTGAAAAGCCACTAATGCTAACATGTTAACGATGTCAATTTCCCGCTTTGCGGTTTCAATCATAAATCGTAAATCATAAATCGTAAATTGAATTAGCCTCTTGAAAAGAAAACATAACCAACATGCTGTTTAAATTTTTTGTAATGGGTTTTAACTTTTATCCGGCAATAAAAGATTATAAAAGGCCTTTTATGTATTCCAAATCTTCTCCTGTACATTTAGAAATTAGTTCATCCGACATTCCGTTTGCACTCAAATTTTTTATTGTTGAAATTAGCTTTTGCTTTTCCTGTTTAGACTTTTGTCTTTCATGTTCCAGCTCAATTTCCTTTTGTTCTGCTTTTTGTTTTTCCTGGTTTAGCTCAA
>JAOZRY010000983.1 GCA_029939965.1 Bacteroidales bacterium
GTGTTTTTCTGCATCTTTTAAGCGGCCAGTTTTTTCGGATCAATTCTTAATCTCTTAACAAGTGGGGCTGCTTCCGGATTCCTTAATAAATCCTCAAAAAATTCTATAAATTCTACTCCATTACGTTCAGCGATAATATTTAACAAATCCATAAAATCAGCAGTTATGTCGGCAAGTAAATTTTCTTCAATTGATGCTTGTGATAAATCTCGAAACAAACCACCTATTGTTGTCCCATAATGTGTTCGCTCATAATAACTCAATAACAAATACCGTATCAAACTTAATGTTGTGTCGGCTATTTGCGCATCAAAATCTTGCGACTGACATTTGCCCAAATGTAAGTATTGCTTACATTCCTTAAAAAATACTTCGATTGTCCAACGTATTTTATAAACCTCCATTATCCTAACAAAACTCATTGCAAGGTTTGTTGTTACAAGCATTCGCCAATTACCTTTTGCGCCAAATCGTATTAAAAATATTTTTACTCTCATGCCTTGATATTCTGCCTGAAATTGAATGTATCTTGCCTTGTACTTCCGGCTTTCTTTGCCATCTTTCCTAGCGTATTTAGTGATTAATTCGTGTGGGTTTAAAAACTTTCCTTTGGGTAGTATTTTATATTTGGCTATTCCGATTTTTGCCATTGAGACCAACTCAACAGAACGACCTATATCAATTACTGCTTTTAATAATTTTGCACAGAAGAACCAACTATCGGTTAGAACATAGTCGGGAATAAAGCCGTTTCTGACCGTACGTTTGAGCATCTTTATTGTTACATCAATTTTAGTAGTATTGGTTTCTTTTGCCCGTTTGTTACCTGCTGAACTTCGATTGCGTTTCTTTTTATATTGATCCCGATAATCTTCTTTTTTTAATCCACATTTACGATAATTTGATTTTAACTCAAAATGCGCATTAGCAAGAAATTGCTTTTGGGTTTTGTGAAGTTTTAATTTGTCTCTTAGCCACTCTATCCGGTTATCTATAAGGGCTACAACCCTTTGTTTTTGTCCCAGATTGTTCTTATTTGTTTTCCCACCTTTGTTCTGATAAATCATTTCGGCTTCTTTCAACAACCTTGTTTTTACTGTTTTCTTTTCTTTGATTTCCCGTATCTCTATTTCTACTTTTTTTATTTGCTGACTTTTTTTCGTCAATCGTTCTTTGGCTTTTTTCAACTCTCTGTCCCTTTTTTCTTTATGCAAAGAGAAATCTAATGGAATAAAACTCACGCCATCCCAAAAACCACATACCAATAATTTGTAACCAAGTATGTGTACGTTTTTCACATGATCATGTATGTAGCCAATGTTTTCAATGTGTTTACCCGTTTTTTCAATTGCACTGTCATCAAATATCAGGGCTTTTATTTTTTTTATTTTATTATTAATCTCTGTGAGTTCTTCCTCGCTCTGACTTGTTAGAAACTTAA
>JAOZRY010000287.1 GCA_029939965.1 Bacteroidales bacterium
ATCATTTTTTTGTGTTCCATTAGATTCGCAATAGAACCGATTAATTAATCCTTTGTGGATGTTAAAAATTCAACCACATGTTTTTCAAAATCCTTGCTATTTTCAATGTAAACAGCATGTGCTGCATTTTGGATGATGATAGCAGAAGAATTTGTTATCCCCGACAGGGTTTGAAAGGAATCGAACGGATTATACAAAATATCTTCCTTACCCGAAATGATTAATGTTTCGTGCATTATTTCTGTTAGCTTTTTTGAAACATCAAAACCATTAATAGCTTCAACTTGCTTTTGGAATTGCCCCAAACTTTGGAGGTATGGATATTCAACAGAAAATTTTAAACTCTCTGCCACGGTTTTTGGATCGTTAAAAAATTGTCGGGTAAATATCCAGAAAAAGAAACATCTGAACCACTCGATGAGTTCCATTCCTTCTTCGCGATAATTAACGAAATCATTTAACAGTGCTTGGTTTCGGTTGTTTGTATAAGCTGATGTTGAGGCAAGGATAAGCCGATGGAAACGATCGGGGTGCTTTAAGCAGAGTTGCTGTGCAATGTAGCCTCCCATCGAATGTCCGAGCAGGTCAGCATTTTCAATTTGCAGGTGATCCATCAGAGCAATCACATCATCAGCCATGCCCGTAATTGTAATTTCATCCGGTGAGCATTTAGTACGGCCACAACCCCTGTTGTCGGGCAAAATAAGCCTGAAATGGTTGGATAGTTCGGGGATAACCGTAGCCCAACTCTGCGAATCGGAGGCCAGCCCGGCCACAAGAATCAGAGGCTTTCCGTTACCATAATCTTCGTAATAGATGTTTGTGTTATCATTTTTAAACGTTGACATATTTCTCTTTTTTTTTCTTTCTAAAGGATGAGGTAATTAGTGTTTGCACGAAAACCCAATTTGTGTAATCATCAGCAAACAAAATTATAAGAGATTATTTAAAAACCCCCGATAAACCCCACGAGGTTTTCCTCCTTTTCCAGCCCCAGCTTTTTGCGAAGCCGGTATCGCTTTGTGGTTACCGACTCAGGACTAATATTGAGCATTTGGGCTATTTCTTTGGTCGAAAGGTTCATTCGAAGGTAGGCGCACAGTTTCAGGTCGTTTTGTGTGAGGTTGGGGTGGGTTTGCATAAGCCGCTTAAAAAAACCTTTGTGTACCGATTCGAAATGCATTTTAAACTGATCCCACTGCTCATCCAAATCGGTATTATTATCCACCTCTCTAATCAATTTTGGTAAACATGTTGTTTTGTTAAATTTATCATCGGTCATCCAGTCGGTAGTTAATTTTCTTATGTTTCCGAGCACTTCGTTTTTATTCAGAATATGAACTGTAGCCGTAGAAAGTTCCCGGTTTTTCTGCTGTAACTTTTCAGTTTGTAGCTTATTTATCTGCGCTTCAGCAAAAAGTACATTCTGCAAATGGTGGTTTTCTTTTTCCTTTTTATCCATTGCAAACTGGTGAAGCTGAATTTCCTTTTCGTGAAGTTTATTGTTTTGAATCAGCGATTTTCGTTTAAAATAAAACAGGATAATAAACGAAACAGCCAGAAACAAAAGGGCAATCCCGGAAATGATAATAATGATTTTTTGTTTCCGCTGGATTTTTGCATCTTGTCGGAGTAATTCGTTCTCTTTCTCTTTTTTTTCGATTTCGTAGCGGGCTTCAAATTCGGCTAATTGCCGGTGCTTTTCATAATTAAAAACCGAATCCTTTATTTCATTGTATTTGAGATAATAATTCAGGGCGTTTTCAAAATCATGTTGTTGCCTGTGAATATCCGAAATACTTTTTGCGCTTCGCATCTGCTGTGTTTTCATCCCATATTTTTCTGATAGGTGAATGCTTTGGGCAAAAAGCACCAGAGCCTCTTCATAGCGTTTCTGAATTAGCATTAAATCGCCCATGTGGTTGAGGGTAATAATTTTGGAAGCCATGTTTTTGTTTTTGTCAAAAATCAGCAGAGCTTCAGAGAGTTTTTGCCGAGACTCATCAAATTTTTGTTGTTTCAGGTAAACCAACCCTATATTACTCAGTCTAATCCCAACTTTCCCGGTATTTCCGAGACGCTGATCAATTTCAAGGGCTTTATTAAAATAGTTTATCGCTGTATCGTAGCTGTCCATCGACTCATAAACCTGGCCAATATTACTCAACCGTACGGCTTGCAAATTTTCTTTGCCAATGTTTACGGCTATTTCCAGTGCTTCGCGGTAGTAGTTAAGAGCCTGGTTATATTTTCCCCACGAGTAATAAACTTTCCCAATATTGTTGAGATCAATAGAAATATATTCATCAATTTGTCTTTCACGATCAAGTTTTAGGGTTTGGTCGAAATAGGAAATAGCCACACTATATTCGCCTTTGCCAAAAGCTGTTTGCCCCAGATTGTTCAAATTGTTTGCAATTTCCTCCACATCCTTCCTTGTTTGTGCAATGCGAAGAGCCATAGTAAAATATTCATCGGCCTTGTCGTAAAAAGCCAGCATTAAGTAGCAATATCCCACATCACTCAACCGATTTTGATGATTTTTGGAAAAATTCCCGTTGAGTTCCAATTCCGTTTTGGCAGATGCTTTGTAAAAATCGATGGCTTTCAGGAAATCATTTTTATAGTACCAGGCATCGGCAATTATTCTTTCTGCACGGGTTTTCCGGGAAAGATTTTCTTTTGATTGAGACAAATAAAGTGCTTGTTCGGCAAGTGTAATTGATTCGTTGAGATTGCTTTCCAAAAGCAATTCGGCTAAATCATTTAAAATTAAAATTTTCGCATCGCCTGATGCATTTTTTAGGCTGATTCTTAAACTGTCGGATTTTGTTTGGGAAAAAAGAAGAGGAGAAGTGCCGAACATAATTATCAGTACAATCATTATGATTGATGCGTCTGAAAAAAACATCCTATGCTCCATATTATTTTTTTACAAAAATATGAAAATGAATGAATTCATAATATTCAGGTTATTGCCAATTGGTTTCATAACCCGGTTATTTAGTGTGCGCCAGAAAACGCCGATATCATCGTTGGACAGTCATTTACAAAAGTAAACTCCTTGATTTTCAACACTTCGTCCGCCTCGATCTCAGCGATTTCTGACACCCACTTCCTGAAACATTGAGTTTTCTTGCAGACACTATTTATAATTTTTTATTTATTGGTTCACAAAATGTTGCTCATAGATTCTATGCAAATTATTAAGTAAACCTAACCTCAACGAGCCGGAAAAGAGATTGAATAAGATTATTTTTCCAACTCACCACCATCCAAAAACTGCAATTAGCTCAGATGAATTACCGGAGAACATTTTATTCATAATATCTATTTCTCATTTCCCGCTAACTAACATATTATTAGTGTAATACGTGTTTGTGCTTTGTTTGAAATGCTTCCATAAGTACTATTTTATTTGAGTTATGGATGCATTTCAAACATTTTATTTCTAATAATTCCATCATGAAAACCATCCATAACTACCAATTTATAGCACTTATGGATACTTTTGAGACAATGGAAATCTCATGTTTCGGAATGATATTTAAAAAATAATAAACAAATAAGCCAGAGAGTTTCCGTAAATTGTGCGAATATCAAGCCTCTTCAAAAAGACAATCCATGGTAAAATTATTGGTAACAACCTCAAGGCTATTGGCGTTTTCGGAAACACCATAAGTGGTGATCATTGTAACAAATACATTTTTTCTGGTTTTTGTGCTCTCCTTAAACTGAATAATCTTATTCTTAATATTATTATACTCAGGCTTATTTATTGTAAACATGCCATTGTAAAACTTCATTTCGCAAAGATTAATAATCCCATCATCCCTGTCGATAACCAGATCTACCTGGGCATTATCGTTGTGCCAACCTGAATTAATGGAATATATTTTTGCCACCCCCAATTTTTCCTTAATTTGATCCACATGTTTCAGGCAGATGGTTTCAAACACTAACCCTGCCCATGATTTATAAGTTTGTTTCGGAAATAATTTAGACCATGTACCACTTCCCTGCCCCATGTTGGGTTCAATAAATTTGAGATAAAACAAGGAGTATTCGTCAGATAACCTGTATAGCGAGCCTCTGTTTCGCTTTCCAAATGGTGTATATCTGGACACAAAGCCAGATTCGGTTAATTCATTTAATGCTTTAGAAAAAACACCCCCGCTTTCCAAATTACATAACTCAAGCAATCTGTTTCGTGTAACTCCCATTTTTGTTCCTGACAATGCCTTAACAATAATTTCATGTGTATCCGAATTTTTGAATAACGACTTGAATACTTCATTAAATTCGTTTGTTAATCCACCATTATTTTCAAAACATAAACGATCGATATTTTGCACAACACTCTCTCCCCTTTTTATTTGGTTTAGATAGTGTGGAATGCCACCAATGGCCATGTATAATTGTAAAATATCGTAATTGTTTAAGAGGATGTGTTTACTTTTCAGGAACAGTTTTGCTTCGTTCAAATTAAAAGGCATTAACTTTATTTTATGCGACAACCTGTTGTGCAGCCCTCCTTTGTTTTTAATTATTTTGTTAACCATAAATGAAGCTGCCGAGCCACACACTACAACCACCAGATCATTCCTTTTCGTACAGTATGTATTCCAGAAATGCTCAAATACCATTAGAAATTTTGATCTGGCAGTTGCTATCCAGGGAAATTCATCAATAAACACCACTTTCTTTTTTTTGCTCTTTAACCCATTTAAATAATCCTGTAGCAACTGAAATGCATCAATCCAGTTACCAGATACTTTTGTATTTTCAAATCTCTTTGATGAAATCCTTAACTGGTTATGAAAGTTTTGTAGTTGATCCTTATGGTTTCCTTTATACAACCCTGTTAATTCAAACACTATTTGCGTCTTGTAAACCTCCCTGATTAGAAATGTTTTTCCAACTCTCCGTCGTCCAAAAACTGCAATTAGCTCTGAGGAATTACTTGAGAGCATTTCATGCATAATATTTATTTCACTTTTCCTGCCAACTAACATAATATTAGTGTTATATGTATTTGTGTTATGTTTGAAATGCTTCCAAAAGTACTATTTTATTTGAGTTATGGATGCATTTCAAACATTTTATTTCTAATAATCCCATCCTGAAACCTATCCATAACTACTATAATTTAGCACTTATGGATACTTTT
>JAOZRY010000984.1 GCA_029939965.1 Bacteroidales bacterium
CACACATTCCCCACCTTTTTTAGAGCATTTTTCTTATAATTATTGAACTCACATTTAGTATTTCCTTAGTTATTGATTTTCTTTTATTGTCTCAAAATTATTTTTTTTCTCTTTTTTTTTATTTTTGCTTGATAGCGTATATTATATACGCTATAGTGAGCTATGTCAAACTCAAATATTAAAAAACTTGTAAACGAACGTTCATTACTGTTGGAAGAGCTGAAAACTCTCTCGCAAATGCTTCATGGCAGCTGGGTGGAACGTTACTCGGTTTGTTCAATAAAAAACTGCAAATGTCATAAAGGAGAACGTCATGGACCACGCCATTATCTTGTGATTAATGAAAATGGTAAGCAGCGTCAAAAATATATTCAAAACTCCCAGGTTGAGTCTGGTCAGAAAGGAGTAAGCGAATACCATAAAGCGATGGACCTTATAGACCAGATTACATCAATTAATTTAAAACTGATAAAGGAAAGAAAATATGGACACGGTGAGTAAACTCCCCCCGGAACTTGAAGGCTTAAACGGAGCAGATTCATACACGCATGGTTTTCTTCCGCTGGCTGCTGCTTATTGTCGGCGTCTTGGAATTATTGAGGCCGTGAATGCATTGGTCCCTTCAAAAATGAATGTAAGTCCCGGGGTTATGATTCAAGCAATGGTCTTGGATACTCTGTCAGGCAGATCACCTTTATATCGACTTGAGGAATTTTTAGCGGAACAGGATATTGAGCTATTGCTTGGAAGTAATATTGAACCACACAAGTTCAATGATACAAATATTGGTCGCTCTCTTGATGCTGTTTTCAATGCAGGAGCATCAAAAATCATAACAGAAATAGGAGTTAACGCAACCAATATATTCAATTTGGATCCAACAACAGTAAGCTATGACACAACATCTACCAGCGTCTGGGGCGATTACTGCGAATGTGAACATAACGAAGAAACCGATGCTCCTAAAATAACTTATGGACACAGTAAAGATAAAAGACCTGACCTCAAACAATTCATGACAGAGTTGTTATGCGTAGAACGAGGGATTCCCATATTCGGAAAAACTCTGGACGGTAATTCCTCCGACAAAACTTCCAATAATAAAATGCTTTCACACATCAGCAGTATAATGGCGAAACATGGTCTTGGTCCGAAAGCCTTTGTCTATGTGGCTGATTCTGCCATGGTAACAGAAAAGAATCTCCAGAAGCTTGGCATTAATAAATTCGTATCCCGTCTTTCTGCAAATTATTCGACTTGCAACAAAACGATAATTACGGCAGTCAATTCCGACAAGTGGACGGAGTTAGGAGTACTTGCGGAAAACCCTGATACTGTTAATAGACCGGCCGCATCGTACAAAGCGTGTGAGGCTACAGTCGATTTGCATGGAGAGATGTATCGAGCGGTGGTCGTGCATTCGGATTCATACGACAAACG
>JAOZRY010000985.1 GCA_029939965.1 Bacteroidales bacterium
CTTATAATTTGGGCTTCGTAAATACCT
Organism: Bacteroidales bacterium; assembly: GCA_029939965.1. Lineage (GTDB taxonomy): Bacteria > Bacteroidota > Bacteroidia > Bacteroidales > 4484-276 > SABY01. Next base: position 28 of record JAOZRY010000985.1, read on the forward strand.
CTATTTCTACGTGTTGAAGATTTGAAATCACATATTATTCTTGCAATTATTCCTATATGTCGTTATGCTATAATATGTTGTGAAACATTTTACATTATTTATTAGTGTTTGTCCACAATGTCCGATTTCTTCGTTACGCTTATTTTTAAAGCCAATTATTACTTCATAGTTTTTTTAATAAACTCAATTAAATAATCTGCATCTGGCCGATCGTTGGTGTATTGACTGTAATATTTAAAATGCACCTTGCCTTTTTTGTCGATGATAAAAATAGTTGGTACATTTTGTTCAACCTTTGTGCCTCCCCACTCCTGTTTATAAAGCATAAGCCCATTAGATACTTTCTGATCGGGATCGAACATAACCGGAAGTTTCAGTTTAAATTTATCAGGATTGTATTTAAAATTATCAGGAAAGAATTTTCGTGTATAATCCATCCACTCCCGTGCAGGTTGAGTTAGATCCTGTTGATTTTCAGGATTTTTCCATCCCTCAATTGTACTCAAACTTTGTGGAAAAGCGTTTATCCAATTCTGCAGCGAGTCAGTAATATATGGCATTACAAAATAAATATCCATATCATATTTCTTAGTAAAGTTTGTTTTTTCAACCGCATCAACCATCTCCAGATACTGATAATGACAAATCGGACACCAAATAGTAGGTGTTACTTTACCTCTTATAAATATCAACATTATATTTCGGCCTGATTTACCAGGCAGGTTTACCAACTCTCCATTACTGGAAGTAAGTGTTATGTCAGGAAATTTTTCTTTTACCTGAACCGGAATTACATTTTCATTCTGACAAAAAGCATTAAAAGTAAATGCTGTAATAAGTGTGATTAATAATAAATAATTTTTCATCTGTTTATAATTTAGTTATTTAACAATAATACATTTTGTGTTTCAATAAAACCATTAACTGTTAACCGGAAAATATATGTGCCATTAGTAACCTGTTGACCCGAATCGTTTTTACCATCCCAATTTATTGAGTATTCTCCAACTTGTTTCCTGTTGTTTACAAGGGTTTTTATCGACTTTCCTTCAATATTTAATACTTCCAGTATTATATGCCCCTCTTTTTTTAATTGGAAGCTAATTGTAGTAATAGTTGAATCGTGGAGACTAACCGAAACCAGTGGGCGAAACGGTAAAAGACAATTTAATACCAACAATCTGTTATTTGCTTCATCGTACATTATTCCATTAGGATAGCCCACGCCCGAATTTACAAATGTTGAGTATGTCATATCATTTATCCTGACTTTAAATATCTTATTGGCATCGCAATCTGTAACATAAAGATTTCCGGTTGTATCGGAAGTAATATCATTAAGTAATTGCTTTTCGGGAATGTTAACATGATAAACAAGCCCACGGGTTGTGAGTGAAAAACCAACCACCCCCG
>JAOZRY010000986.1 GCA_029939965.1 Bacteroidales bacterium
GAGGTTGATCAATAGAATTTCTAACATCTAACATCTAACATCTTTCTTCTAACATCTAACATCTTTCTTCTAACATCTTTCTTCTAACATCTTTCTTCTAACATCTTTCTTCTAACATCTAATAAATAAATTAATACAATGGAAAAGAGACTTATCGTAAATGCTTTACTAATAGTACTATCATTAACCGTACTGAACGCACAGGAAAAACAAACCAAATTTTTTGCCGATACGCTGCATATTTCGGTTGACGAGGATTTTAGTATAATGATATTAAGTGAAAATATTTCTAAATATCAACCTGCCGACACTCTCAACAGATTATTAGCAACACTAAATGAGGATTTAATGAACATTGAGTTGCCTGATTTGGAGAATCGCTACACACAAATATATTATAATGTAAGGCCAGATGGCAATACCTCGCTCAAATTTGTGGATGTAACCGATGAGGATAAAATATACATGGTTCTCGAAAATGGAAATATTTCGCCACCCATGCCCATCCAATTAATTATGAACCAGGGTAATGGAACGGAACTTCGTTGCATGGTTTCAAATATCGATTATTTAGATTTATTACCAGGCTATAATATTTCTTCGTTGATAAAGGATGTTTTATCAAAACAAAAAGAAAAAACGCCGGGGATACGCAGAGTAGCAATGTCAACAACATGGAAGGTTGAAAATGGAATTGCCGCCGACAGCTATGCTACAAATTATAGGAATACGAACATACACGATCAAATTTCGCTAAGCGGAACAGTGGGTGCTTCGTTGATTCGGAATCAATTGGTTCCCTCATTCGATTTTGTTGTAGGTGTTACGCTGGCAAACAAAACCCGCATTAAACACATGATTAGAGCCGATTTTTCGATGAACTATATTTTTAACGAAAAACCTGAAGGAGGGTTTAGCACAAACATCAATACATTTGTTGGGGCAAGCTATTTTATCAATGCATCCCGAGATTCGGATAAACCAAATTGGTATGGGGTTGGAGTGTCGTACTTAGCCTGGCGCAATGGCGATTTTTTTGATGAAAATACATGGCGGGTTTCCTTCGGTGCCAAATTTGGTGATCGATATTCAATTATGCCCGAATTATATTTCGGCAACAACTTTAAAAATGTAATGCCTGGTTTAAAATTTTCAATTTGGTTTTAATCTCAATTAAGCGGGGTTCATCAATTCAAAGTAAAAAGTACTTTGCCGTTTTGCCCCGATTTATATTTTTTTATCCCCCCTTCTCCCTTTCGCCAATCGCCACACGATTGATTGAAGGGAGGAGGTTTTTTTTATGTTTTTCTGCAATCCCAGCCCTAAAGAACGGAGCAATAACTTACTTTGGCTGGTTACTTTTGTAGTGAATTTGGGCATCTTTCATAAAGTGCGAAAATTAGTTTACCCCGTTAAATCTATTATTGTTTTGTGCTTTTA
>JAOZRY010000288.1 GCA_029939965.1 Bacteroidales bacterium
AAATATGGAAGTTGAAATTTTTATTCCGTGCTTTATCGATCAATTGTATCCCGATACCGGTTTTAATATGGTAAAGGTATTGGAGAAACTTGATGTTAAAGTACATTATAATACTAACCAAACTTGTTGTGGTCAGATGGCCTTTAATAGTGGTTTTTGGGATGAAGCCAGGGAACTTGGTAAAAAGTTTCTTAATGATTTTTCTGGCGACAAACCCATTGTTGGCCCATCGGCTTCGTGTTTGGGTTTTATTAAAAACCACTACGAAAAGTTATTCTATAATACACCCTGGCATCTTGAGAATAAGAAAATACAGAAGAATGTTTTTGAAATCACCGATTTTATTGTAAACGTTTTAAGAGTTGATAACATACCGGCTACTTTTGAAGCCACTGTTACATATCATGATTCTTGTGCGGCACTTCGTGAATACAAGTTGGGAATGGATACTCCCAGAAAACTTCTGAAAAATGTAAAAGGACTTAAATTGGTTGAAATGGGAAAAAGTGATGAGTGTTGTGGATTTGGTGGAACTTTTGCTGTAAAACACGAAGCTATTTCTACTGCCATGGCCGAACAAAAAGTGCATTGTGCCATCGATACCGGAGCAGAATATATTATCTCTACCGACTCATCCTGTTTAATGCATCAGCAAGCGTACATTAATAAACATAATTTATCTATTAAAACAAAGCATATTATCGATCTCATTGCTGAAAATATGGATAATTAACCAAGCAGAAAATCTTTATGAAACAAGAACAATACAATTTTGCTTTGATTGGTGCTGCCGGCTATATTGCCCCACGGCACATGAAAGCCATCAAAGATTTAAACCATAATTTGATTGCCGCACTCGACCCTTACGATTGCGTTGGCATTATGGACAGTTATTTCCCCGATGCCGATTTTTTTACTGAGCCTGAACGGTTTGACCGTCATTTGGACAAATTGCGAAGAAAAAACGAAGGAAAACAAATTCAATATGTAAGTATATGTTCTCCTAATTATTTGCACGATGCACATATCAGGCTTGCATTACGAAATAATGCATACGCAATATGTGAAAAGCCAATTGTTTTGAATCCCTGGAATGTAGATGCCCTGCAGGAAATAGAAAAAGAGAGTGGGAAAAAGATTTATACTATTTTACAGTTACGTCATCACCCGTCCATCATCCAATTAAAAAAAATGGTGGATGACGGGCCAAAAGATAAAATATATAATGTTGATCTTACATACCTGACCAGCCGTGGTAAATGGTATTTCATTTCCTGGAAAGGTGATATTGAAAAATCGGGAGGTGTAGCTACAAATATTGGTGTTCATTTTTTTGATATGCTTGGATGGATATTTGGAAAAGTGGTGGATTTGCATGTTACTCAATCTAAGCCCAATAAAGTGAGCGGTTATCTTGAACTCGAAAGAGCAAGAGTAAAATGGCAGCTAAGCCTTGATGTGAATGATATCCCCAGACAGATATTAGAAAAAGGTCAACGGACATATCGTTCGATAAAAATAGAAGGAAAAGAGATAGAATTTAGCGGTGGGTTTACCGATTTACATACGGTTGCTTACCGAAATATTTTGGAGGGCAAAGGATTTGGGTTAGAAGATGCCAGAAATAGCATTGATATTGTTCATAAAATCAGGAACATAAAAATTTAGCTTTCAAAAAAAATCGACCACATCAAGTTTATATAAAAAATATATATTTGATAACACCTGGCACATAAAAAGAATATATATTGGTTTTGCGCTGATTCCAATTTTAATAGCCTATCAATTAGGACAATATTCTGAAAGAAAATTTAGAAAATAACAAAAGTTCTCATATTCCGAACTCCTGTTGTATTTTTGCCCAAGAATAAAAAAGTATGAAACGAATAATTGCAAAGAAAACGCTACGTGAATATTGGTAGAAACACTCCGAATGTGAACAGTTTTTGAAAACTTGGTATGAAACAACCAAGTCTTCAAATTGGAAAAATCCGAATGATATTAAACAGACGTATGCTAATGCAAGTATTTTGAAGGATAATAGGGTAGTTTTTAATATTAAAGGAAACTCTTTTAGACTGATTGTTAAATTTAATTATAGCAGACAATGGGCTTTTATAAGATTTATCGGAACACATACTGAATATGATAAAATTAATGCAGAAATAATTTGAAGTATGAATATAAAACCAATAAAAACGGAAAAAGATTACAATAGTGCTTTAAAAAGACTTGAAGTAATTTTTGACGCTTTACCAAATTCAAAAGAAGGTGATGAAGCGGAAATATTATCTCTTTTGATAGAAAATTATGAGAATGAATACTATCCAATTGAAGCACCTGATCCAATTGAAGCAATTAAAATCAGAATGGAAGAAATGAATTATAAGCAAAAGGATTTAGTTGGAGTTATTGGTGGAAAAAGTAGAGTTTCTGAAATATTGAATAAAAAGAAAAAGTTAACGGTTGAAATGATTAGGAAACTAGAAGAGATGTTACATTTATCTGCTTCAATATTAGTAACTAATTATCAATTATCAAAATAAAAAAAATGCTAACAAATGCTAAAAATACATAGCGGTTTATTATGTTTGCGTAGCGATGTGGCTCGTAGGTTGTCCGCCAAATTTTTCGATTTAACTGATTTTGTTGAGAAATATTTGGCTACTTGGAACACTGAAAGTTCATCGCTTCGTAATCCGCTACATTTCTTAGCACAAACCTTATCGGATGGAGGATAAAGAGAAAGTTACAGTTGCTGAGCCAACGCCAAAGGTTTTGAGGAAAAAGAAAGTGGTTGAAAAAAAATGGTATGTAATATATACGAAACCACGTGCCGAAAAAAAAGTCTTTGATCGTTTATTAGATGTGGGTGTAGAAACCTATTTGCCACTTTACACCACCATTAGGAAATGGAGCGACAGGAAAAAGAAAGTAGAAGTTCCATTGTTCAACTCCTACATTTTTGTAAAAATACTTGCAAAGGATTATTTAAAGGTACTGGAAGTTGTTGGTGTGGTGAGGTTTATTTATTATGTACAAAAACTTGCCGTAGTAAGGCAAAAGGAAATAGATGCAATAAAAAGGTTTTTGAATAAAACTGAAGGATTAAAAATTAAAGTTGAAAAGGGTGATCGTGTTGAAATTGCTACCGGCCCCATGGAAGGTGTTTACGGAAAAGTAATCAGGATAGGTAAAAATAAACTAGTATTGCAGATAGAGCAATTAAATATGTCGCTTGTTGCAGAAGTGGAAAAAGCACAGGTGAGAAAACCATTAAAAAAAGAGAAGTAGAAGTATGCTTACCTACGATGGAATAATTGTAATTGTCGTAATATTATTTATTATCATTTCGCTTTACACCGATTTGATAGGCCCTGCATACACCTTTATTGCAGGTATTATAATACTTGGGCTATTCGGAATTTTAACACCCTCCGAAATATTAAGCGGATTTGCCAACGAACAGATTTTGATTATCCTTATGTTACTTATGATTGGAGAAATGATAAGGAACACCGGTGTGCTCGAAGGATTTTTTGATCGGTTTTTTAATAAAGCCAAAACCTATAGGGGGTTTCTTAGCCGAATGGTTGTAACCGTATCGATATTTTCGGCATTTTTAAACAACACACCTTTGGTCGCTATTTTAATGCCGTATGTTAATACATGGAGTCAGCGCAATAAAATCAGCCCGTCCAAATTATTGATCCCACTTTCTTTTGCAGCAATTCTTGGAGGTTGTGCCACATTAATCGGAACTTCAACCAACCTTATTGTAAATGGTTTGGTGCAAGCACAAACTGTTATTCCCGGCTTTAACACCTTCAGTATTTTCGATTTTATTTGGGCCGGAGTTCCTATGATTGTTTTAGGTTCTTTGTTTCTGATATTTTTTAGTTTCAAACTACTCCCCAACAAACGCGATGTGATGAACGACTTTGTTGAAAACACACGAAGCTACCTTGTTCATACGCGTATTCGAACAGATTCAACATTGCCCGGAAAGAGTGTTCAGGAGGCCGGTTTGAGAAATCTGAAAGGGTTGTTTCTCGCTGAAATAATTAGAAACGACAATAAAATAAGGCCTGTAAATCCCAAAGTACTGCTCCGGCGTGAAGATGTACTTGTGTTTGCCGGAGAAACAAATACTGTAGCAGAACTTGTAAAAACAAAATCGGGGTTGGAGCTTTCCGAACTCGGTATGTTCAGCCGCAAAGAACATATCGAAGCCATCGAAGTTGTAATATCTCATAATTCAAATTTAGCTGGCAACACAGTTAAAGAGGCTATGTTCAGAAGTAAATATGATGCTGCCCTGGTAGCACTTCATCGCAATGGCGAGCGAATTACAGGAAAACTCGGCAGCGTAAAATTAAAGGCCGGTGATGTTTTGCTCCTTGTTGCCGGTAACGACTTTAATAAACTTAGTACCAACACCCAGGATTTTTATCTTATTTCGAGAGTTAAGGATTACCGCAGGGTTCAATCTTATGAGCCTTTGCTTTTGATTGGGGGATTGGTTTTGGCAATTATTCTATCAGCTACTAATTTGGTGTCGCTTTTTCTTTCGCTGGCAATTTTAATTACAATTGCGTTATTATTAAAACTTGTCAACCCGAAAGAGTTGCACAAAACCATCGACTTTAACCTTGCAATAATTATCGCCATGTCGCTGGCATTGGGCCATGCTATGATAAAATCGGGGGTAGCGAATCATATTGGATATTTTCTTGTTGATGTGCTAATGCCCTTCGGTACGCTGGCAGTTTTATTTGGCATTTACATTATTTCGGCATTGTTAAGTGCTTATGTTACCAACAAAGCAGCCGTAGCAATCCTGTTCCCAATTGTGCTAACGATTTCGCTAAAAATGAATGTCGATCCGATTCCACTGGTGCTAATCATGACCTATGCAGCCGCTGCAAGTTTTCTTACACCCATTGGTTATCAAACAAATCTTATGGTGTATGGCCCGGGAGGTTATAAGTATAAAGATTTCTTTAAAATTGGGTTTCCGTTAACCATACTCTATATGATTGTTTCAGTTTTTATTATTTATGCACTTTATTTATGGTAGTTTTTTTTTATGATAGTAATATGGCATTTGCTGAAAAAAGAATGTCAAATTATTGAAGATAAT
>JAOZRY010000289.1 GCA_029939965.1 Bacteroidales bacterium
GTTAGATGTTAGAAGTTGGAAGTTGGAAGTTAGATGTTAGATGTTAGATGTTAGATGTTAGATGTTAGATGTTAGAAGTTGGAAGTTGGAAGTTAGAGGTTAGTAATGAAGCAGAATTATTTTTTTGATTGGTTAATGGTTGCCTGACTTAAAACCTCATGCATTACCCGCATAATGTTGCCACCCCAAATTTTTGCAATCTGCTTTTCGGTATAGCCTCTTTTTACAAGTTCGATGGTTATGTTTTGCATCTCGCTCGCATCATAGCAACCTTCAATGCCACCTCCCCCGTCAAAATCAGTTCCTATTCCCACATGGTCAATTCCAACAACCTTCACAATATGATCAATGTGATCAACATAATCTTGCACTGTCGCCAGGTTGCCAGGGAATTTTTTATTTATTGCATACCATTCTTTCCGGGCACTTTTCATTTCATCATCCGTAAGGTCGTCAAAACCACGATATTTAACCCTTAAAACATTGCGTGCCGAATCGAGAAGATGATTGGCAGGCATCTCTTTTACATAATCGCTCAAAATACACACCTGAGCAACACCACCATTTTCAGCAAGTTTTACTAACATATCATCAGTGAGATTTCGGGGATGATTGCAAATAGCCCTTGCGCTCGAATGTGAAGCTATAACCGGAACACTGGAGAGTTCGATAACATCATAAAAACTACTGTCCGAAATGTGCGATACATCAATCATCATCCCAACCCTGTTCATTTCTTTAACCACACTTTTCCCAAAATCGCTCAACCCGTTAAATTCGGTACTATCGGTAGATGAATCGCAGATATCGTTGTTTTTGGTATGACACAATGTAATGTACCGTGCTCCCCGATTATAAAAATATTTTACCAGAGTAATATCCTTTCCAACAGGAAACCCATTTTCGATACCAATAAAAATAGCTCTTTTGCCATCTTCCTCAATTCGATATGCATCAGTGGGAGTAAGTGCAATTTCAGCAAATTCAGGGTTACGGTCGATTACAGCATGAATAGAATCAAAAATTCTTTCGGCCTTTTCAAAAGCTCCTTTATTGCCTTCCGGAGTTCTTTGTCCCTGACCAAGAAAAACTGCAAAAAACACTGCATCCAACCCTCCTTCAATCATTCTGGGGAAATCAACCCGGCTTCCGTGTTCATAGGCATCATGCCTTTTGGTAAGATCAAATTCGCCACGGACAAACCACAGGGGCGTATCGGTGTGCGAATCTACCGTTAGTATTTTATTGTGAATCCTTAATGCCTTTTCTGTCAAATTTTCTTTTTGAATGGGTTCATTACAAGAAAATATAAAAAATGCAAAAAATGTAAGTATTACAAGTTTACGTATCATCTAATGGTATTAAAATAAAAAATCAATTTACATAAAAAAAGCAGGCATCAAAAGTAAAAATATTTGGTATTTTGAAACATCCAAAAAAGAATTTCAACAGATTGTTTGATAATTGTCTGAAAAAACAACATTTGAAAATGGTTTTTAACATTGCTTAACTCTAAATTTTTAGTTGCGTTGAGCCTTGAAAAACATACATTAAGGTAAAATTTGATACAGTAAGAGGTAGCCATTTATCAATGGAATAAAGGGTATGACAGGATGAGCCTGATTTATTTACCAAAAAAGTGTATCTTTGCATGAAATTTGATAAGCGGGTTTTCCGGGTAGTTTCACTACAAGTATTATCCACAGATAACCAAAAACCTATTCCCACAAAACAGTTTACTGTTTCCACAATCCGCCTGGATGTTACTCCGTTTTATTTTACCAAATCTCAAAACAAAACTATTGAAATATGTTTCTTGATAATTTAACTAAACAAACTAATTCGATAACTACCTGGCGTATTATTGAAGTTTTTCTCGACGAAAACCCAAGAGTAAACGACATTTTTACCCATGCATCAACTCCTGAGCAAGCATTGAAAGGACTAAGATCATGGGTTTTTTCTTTATTAAACAAGCATGAACATGCTGTTGCCTTTTTTAACAATAAGGAAAAAGGACGAGAAGCTTACGAGCATCTAACCTGGCAGGATTTTGCAGCAATTCGCATCCTCGATTACATCGATAACACAGGGCGTAAGTTTGAAGACCTAAACCTACATGGCGAAATAATCGAAAACAATCCATTCCTTCCACTGTGGCACGCCTTCAAAAATAAAATCTTCTCCGAAAATATTGACTATTACATTGATATGCTGTCACTCTTCAGGCAACTTTCGGGTACTTTAAAAAGGAACATTCCCGATAAAAAAACAATTGAAGATTGGATGGACAGACATCCTTCGGGTCTTGATGCCGAAATGATAAAAATAAGAGAAATCAATAAAAAACGTATCCTCAACATTTTTATTAAAAACATCGATCAGGGAAAAATTATTAGCAAGAGGTATAGCTTTGAACCAGAGATGGATTATGCACAAAAATACGAACTCAGCCTGAAATGGTGGAATACCAGCCATTTTCATCTGAAATTTGCAATCCGAACACCTGAATTGCTTAATGAAATGCTAAGTTATTCGCTTGATGAAGATACCTTAAAAATTATGGATGATGCCAAAAATAAAGGTATCCCGTTTTTTGTAAATCCATATTACTTATCGTTGCTCAACGTAGATGTTCCTGATTTTGCTGTGGGGGCAGATCAGGTTATCAGAGATTATATTTTTGTAAGCCGTGAACTTATTGATGAGTTTGGCGAAATTGTAGCTTGGGAAAAAGAAGATATAGTAAAAATTGGCAAACCCAATGCCGCCGGGTGGATACTTCCATCGTTGCACAACGTTCATCGCCGGTATCCCGAAGTTGCAATACTAATCCCCGATACAGTTGGAAGGGCTTGCGGCGGATTATGTGTATCGTGCCAACGAATGTACGACTTCCAAAGTGGCCACCTCAATTTCGATCTCAATAAATTGAAACCAAAAGAAAGATGGCCTGATAAACTAAAACGTCTGCTTACTTATTACGAAAACGATTCGCAACTCAGGGATATATTAATAACCGGTGGCGACTCGCTAATGAGCAGCGACAGAACCCTCAAAAATATTCTTAACGAAGTGTACGAAATGGCCATTCGAAAAATTGAAGCCAATAAAAAAAGACCGAATGGTGAGAAATACGCTGAAATGCTTCGGGTTAGATTAGGCACAAGATTACCTGTTTATCTTCCGCAGCGCATCACTGATTCTTTAATTAAGGTATTGGCAAGATTTAAAAAGAAAGCTTCCAAAATTGGTTTTAAACAATTTGTTGTGCAAAGTCATTTTGAATCGGCAATGGAGATTACCCCGGAGGTAAAAAAAGGAATCGAAAAATTACTTTCGGCAGGTTGGATAGTTACCAACCAGCAGGTTTTTACTACGTCAGCATCAATCCGGGGACACACATCAAAACTCCGTAAGATACTCAACGACATTGGAGTAATTACCTATTACACTTTTACAGTAAAAGGATTCAAGGAGAATAAGCATAATTTCGCAACCAATGCCAGAGCTGTGCAGGAGCAAATTGAAGAAAAAAAAATTGGTTTGATCCCTGATGAATATTATGAGGAAATTAAAGATTTTCCCCTCAATTCCGAAAACATGGTTAACAACATTAATAAGCTTCGTAAAAAAGCCAACCTGCCATTTTTGGGTACCGACAAGAATGTACTAAACCTGCCTGGTGTTGGGAAAAGTTTAACATTTAGAACTATTGGCATAATGAAGGATGGAAGAAGAATTCTGGAATTTGACCATGATAATTACCGCCGGCACAGCCCAATTATCAACGAAATGGGTAAGGTAATAATAATCGAATCAAAATCTATTCGCGAATATTTTAAACAACTGGAAAGTATTGGGGAAAATTTAAACGAGTATAAAAATCTTTGTGGGTATTCGATCGGAGTAACCGAACCACGAATCCCCATTTTTATGTATCCTGATTACGAATTTGATGTTACCAACGAGTTTACGAATTTGGAAATGACAACATCAAAAAAAACAATCTAAATAGTGTCTGTCTCTAATGTCCCCTAACTTCGTTATGCTTGTGCTGAAAACAAACATTTACAAAAGTAAACTTATTGTTTTTCAGCACTTCACAAGCCTCATTAGAGAACATTATAGATCAGACACTGACTTTATGGACGGACACTAATTATTGTTTGACCATAATGTCAGATTTCATGGACAGACATTAATATCTTATTTCTAATGTTCGTGTTGTTTTTGGCAAAATATTACAATGTTCTAAAAAGATTGGAAAAGATTGAATTAGATTGAAAATCAATCTAATTCAATCTAATTCAATCTCTTTTGCGGCTTGTCCGGGTTAGGTTAATGTATTACAAATAAAAAAAATGATATGATTGAATTTGATAACTATAATTTTGAGGAAGATGAGATAAGCTCTCGTGCTGAGGAAATTATTAAAAATAAACTTAGCATTACAGAAACAAAAGAAGCACTTAAAACAATTTTGGGATGCATTGATCTTACATCCCTTGAAGGGTCGGACACCAGTGTAAAAGTTTTTTCGATATGCCAACATGCACAAACCTTTGCCCGAAAAAAAGAGGAGATTCCAAATGTTGCTGCTGTGTGTTTTTATCCCATATTTACCGAGCTGGCCAAAAACCAGTTAAAAGATACTAATATTAAAGTTGCATCGGTAGCCGGTGGTTTTCCGAGCGGTCAGATTCCAAATGAAATAAAGGAAGCTGAAATAAAGTATGCTGTGGATAGAGGTGCCGATGAAGTGGATGTAGTTATTTCGAGAGGCTTGATATTAGCCAATAAATGCAGAGAAGCTAATGAACAGATAGCAGTGATGAGAAAGGCTGCGGGTGATACCAAAATGAAAGTTATTCTTGAAACCGGAGAGCTTGAAACTGTTTTTAAAATTAGAATGGCAAGTGAGGTTGCCATTAAAGGTGGTGCCGACACAATAAAAACCTCGACAGGAAAAATACAGCCCGGAGCAACACCGGAAGCCGTACTCATAATGCTCGACACAATTAAAGAGTATTACGAAAAAACCGGTAAGATGATTGGCATAAAACCATCGGGTGGTATTTCAGAACCTGAAGATGCATTAAAATATTACCTTTTGGTTAAAAATGTACTTGGCGAAAAAT
>JAOZRY010000290.1 GCA_029939965.1 Bacteroidales bacterium
CTCCTCTCTTCCGCCAATCGCTACGCGATTGGCGGAAGAGAGGAGGAAATACTTTATTTTTTTAATCCCCGCTCTAAAGAACGGGGCAATTGAACCCTGTTTCATGTTTACAAATTATGAAATGCGACAATTCTATTTTACGAATGAAATGGCATAACAGATTGACTTATAGAGCTAAGGTAAGGATTTCTGGATTTGAAAAACTAACCAACATGTTGCTTAAATAATTTGTTGGCAGTTTCCCGCTTTGCGGTTTCAATAATAAATAATAAATGATAAATAATAAATAATAAATCATAAATCATAAATCGAACAGGTTCTAATATGGCATTGTAAAATAAAACGTTGACCCTCCTGCCTTGCCGCCCGGCAGGTTTCCAACTTCACTTTCTACCCAAATTTTACCACCATGTTTTTTCACAAATTCTTTGCATAATATTAAACCTAAACCTGTTCCTGTTTCGTTTTCCGTTCCTTTTGTTGATGTGTTTTCGCCAATATCAAATATTTTAGATTGTACCTCTTTGGGAATGCCTACGCCTGTATCGCTTACACTTATTCCTACAAATTGATTATGATTTTTACCTGAAACTAAAAATGTTTTAATTGTGATTTCGCCATGCTTGTTGGTAAATTTTATGGCATTCGATAATAAATTTCGAATAATTGTTGCAAGCATATCTCTATCGGCTTCAACATAAGTGTTTAGTTCTAATTCATTTATTAGTTTTATAGATTTGTTTTCGATCGATTGGTTTAATAGTTCGCTTATTTCATTGGTTAATACCAACAGATTTATTTTTTCGGGATTATAAGCAATAGTTCCTTTTTGAGACCGCGCCCAGTAGAGTAAATTATCAAGTAGTTTAAGTGTGTTTTGTAAACCTTTGTAGATGATTCCAATAAATCTTTTCTTTTCTTTTGTACTATATTCATCAAATTCATCATTTAATATTTCAGAAAAACCCAGCAAGGTGTTAAAAGGACTTCTTAGGTCGTGTGCAATTATCGAAAAGAATTTATCTTTTGTTTTATTGGTTTCTCGTAGTTGAGCTTCGCTTTCTTGCAAGGCTAATTCTGCATTTTTGCGCTCGGTAATATCGCGCAAAACCATTTGTATTGCATATATTTTGCCTGATTTAATTAATGGAACATACGTAAGTTCAACAGGAAACGGGGCTTTGTTTTTTGGCTTATACATAAACTCAAAGCTTCCACTTTTATGAGTTTGTACAACCTCTGCTATTAATTTTACAGCACGCTGATAATCGTTTTCTACTGCAAAAAATTTTGATATATCACCTCCCACTTCTTCTTCGTGCATATATCCGCCAAACCCCTCTGCTGCCGGACTTAAATATAAAAGCTCGCCTGTTAAAGATATTCTAACAACAACATCTTTCATTGTTTCGGTGAGAAGTCGGTAGTTTTCTTCGCTTTTAATTAAATCGTTTTTATGCTTTTCTACTTTCTTTTCTAAAAGGATAATATCTGCTTGTTTTTGTAATGTCGAAATTAGTTTCTCTTTACGAATAGGTTTTATTATATATCCATCTACCTGCAAATCAATCGACTTTAAAAGATAATTGGTGTCAGTAAAAGCAGACATCATAATTGTTTTTAGCTGCGGATTAATTTGTTTCATTTTTTCAACCATCTGCAAGCCGTTCATGCCTGGCATTTTAATATCAGAAAGTACTATTTCCGGTTTGTATTGCCCGAACATTTCGAGTGCTTCGATTGCATTACGTGCAACATAAAAATTTGCAATTGTTCGGCTAATCATCTCAGTAATGTTTTTTCTTGTTTCGTCTTCATCCTCCACAAATAGAAGCGAGATATTTAATTTAGCGTCTTTCATAATTGGTTACATTTTATGTTTATAGTTAATAAAGTTTGCATTATTCCTTATTTGTAGTAAAAATTTAATTATCGTTGGGCTTAAATTCGATTATGAATTCTGCACCACTTGTTGTATTCTGAGCAAACAATTTACCTCCCATATTTTTTTCAATAATAGTTTTAGATATGTACAAGCCCAAACCTGTACCTGTTAGTTCGCCTTTTGTTGTATAATATGGCTCAAATATACTATCAATAATTTCTTCGTTAATTCCACCTGCATTATCCGAAATGGTTAAAATTATTTTTTTGTCCTGCATAGTTAGATTAATTATTACCTGTGGATTTTCAATTTTCCTTTCAACAAGTACATCTTTAGCATTGCTGAGAATATTAAGAATAGCTTGCGAAAACTCGTTTGGGTAACTTGTGTAGTAAATATCTTGTTGAAGGTTTGTAATTAGTTCGATAAAATTATTATGGAAACCAGCCTCGGTTAACGAAAGTGTTTTTAAAATATATTGTGATAATAAAAATTGTTCTTTAATCTTATCGGAGCGGAAGAAGTTGCGGAAATCATCGATAGTGTGCGACATGTACTCCAGCTTGTTCATGGTTTTTTCAACGGTTTCATTTAAATACGCATCGGTGAGTTCATTATATTCATAACTGTTCTGTAAATTTTGAACGTACAGCCCAATTTCGTTTAGGGGTTGCCTCCACTGGTGGGCTATGCTGCTTATCATTTCGCCCATGGCTGCTTGTTTTGACTGCACAAGCATTACACGTTCTTTTTCGCGGCTCTTTGCAACTTCTTTTTCTACTCTGTGCTTTAATTTGGTATTTAAAGTGATAAGTTTTTCTTCGCTTTGCTGAAGTAATTTTTCTGCCAACATACGTTCCAATATTTCTTTTTTTAGTTTTTTTGTTGCTTTATTCAAATCGGTTAAAATAACCATACCTGCTTTTCGCTGCTTCTCACTTTTCTCGAATTGGTTTTCTAATTCAAGCGATTGTTGTTTTATTTCTCCTTCGGCTTGCTTAGCTTTGGTAATATCTACAAATGTTTCGATTATTATACTTTTTCCTGCAATATTTACTTTAGTGGCAGATTTAAGAATATCTTTTTCGGAACCATCATGGCAACTAATTACTCTTTCGGCATTATGAATTTGCTGCTTTAAATCGGTTATTGCGCAAATACCACCATCGACCGGACAAATATAATGATGACATTTTTTGCCAATTATATTTTCTTTTGATGTGCCAAACATTTCGGCAGCTTTTGGATTAATATCAATAAAAGTGTGGGTTTCTTCGTCGATAAGCACTATGCTTGCCTGAACAGAATTCATAATAGTACTAAGTTTTTTCTGTTCCGCAGCAATTTTTTCTTGTGCGTTTTTTTGTTTGATAAGAATTTTTAAGATGTTGCGTATTATTATTACACTTATTGCTATAAATAAGGCTACGATAATGGAGATAATAAGAATTTCGGCAGTATAATATATCCTTTTTGTTTGTTCTATTAAAATGTTAATCTCATCAAATTCTTTTTGACTTTCATAGAAAATTGCATTTGCGTTTTCATGCATGCGCAAAAATAAAGGGGGTGCATACTTAACATGTATTAATATTGCTTTTCTTGCATTTGCAAAAGCTCTTGTATTTGGCTTTAAATTATTCCGCTCGTTTAGCAACTTTATTAATTTTATTGCAATATCTTTTGCCGAAACAAGTTTTGGTGCAATTTCGATAAACTCGAAAGGAATAGTTTCTTTATGTTTTGCTATAAAAGGTACTTCTCTATTATAATTATTAATATCTTCAATGTTAAGTAAAATTTGCTGATTATATATTCCTCCTTCTTTTAACAGTTTCAAGTCTATTGCGATATTGTTTAAATAAACCTCATAATTTTTAAATTCAGAATCCATCATTTGAACTGAGGTCATGGTAATTGTTTTAAAAAAGGAATTTTCTAATTTATCGATATTCATTATTATATCCTGACAGATAAGATTTTTTACTTCCTGATTTTGTCGTTGTTTCTCGATTTCGTTAAGTGAAGACGATAAGGAGATATTAAGAATTAAAATAAGTGTGCTACCCAAAAAGACAATTGCTATAAGCAATACTACATAGTTTACAACAATATGTTTATTAAAAAATGCTATCATTATTTTTATTTTTCCGATGAATGATAATGCTCAATATGATGAGAGAAACCATAATTGTAAAAAATTTGCTTTCCAATAGAATCAGTTGCTGTTTTTATAAAAAATTCTGCAATTTCGGGGTGTTTTGAAAAAACCAATCTGGCAAGTACAAGTTTTTTTTTGGTAGCATATTTCTCGTCAATTATTATCCCATCCAATTTATCCTTATTTTCTTTCCAGTGGGTTGTGGCGCACCAATTTATTCCCATGTCGGCCTCACCATTAATTATGGCTTTTGTAATATCTTTCGAGTCGGTCGATAAACGTAATGCATTATATAATGCCTCATTTTTTATTCCGCGCTTTTCAAATATCGTGGCTGCCATTCTTCCTATGCTTCCACTATTTGGATCGGCAAAAATTGTTTTATACTTACTATCAGCAAAAACAATGGGATCGTTGGGGATATCCAATGGGTTGCCTTTGGGAACTACAATGGCTGCCATATTGTACCCAACAAGTTCGCTTATGTCAATTAATCCGGCCTCTTTGCTCTGCAGGATATATGAGTATGCTCCTGGCAGATACAGGTCGCCTGTTTTGTTTATTTTAATAGCGTTGAGTAAATTTCCCGAGCCACCCTTAGTAATTCTGATTATACAGTCTTTTTCCTTTTCCACATACTCAGCAATTTCCAACATGGGGTTTATCATTGTAATTCCGCAATAGATTAAAAGCTCCGGTTTATCTGTTTGTTTGTTTCTGTTATTATCAAAAATATTGCAGGAGCTAATAAAAAAAACAATACCAGCAATTCCAACTACGATTTGGAGTGTCTTTAGTTTATTTATTCCCATCTGTAGAATTTGCATCAAAATAATTTATTTGTAATTATTGTACAATATCGTATTTATTTTCTTCACCCATTTTATTAAGCAAAATGTTTACTTCGTTTCTCAGGTCATTTACTAATAATTCTCTGTCAACAGTTACTTCATTAAAAATTTCAAGTTCCTGCATTCTGCTTTTTAGCTCTTGATCGGCTTTTTTGCGGTCGGTTATGTCTAATACCGTTCCAAATGAGTGTAATGGATTTCCCGATTTATCGTATTTTGTAACACATTTTTCTAAAACGTATT
>JAOZRY010000987.1 GCA_029939965.1 Bacteroidales bacterium
TACAGTTTAGCGCATGCGGGTGCAGAATGCTAAACTGTAAGTTCAGCACTCCGTTAGGTATTGCTTTGTACAGGTTTCAGCGAAACAATGTCTAAAGAGAAGGCAACATCTTTGGGCATTAAGGGTTTTCTATTGAAGCCGATTGTGATGAAGGATCTTTCCCAAAAGATACGTGAAGTGCCAGATAAAAAGAGAGAATAAAAAGAAAAAGGTGTTCTATGAATACAAAATGGAAAATTATCCTGATGCTTATGCTGATAATAATCAGCATCTGTGGTGTGTTTATTATTCTTTTCATCTCTGATAACAAAACCAATCTCAAGAAGATTGTTGATACAGAAATTTCCGGGATCAAAGCTATTGTAAAAAACATTGAGGAAGAAAACAATCGCTTTTACAGAAATCGAATTAAATCTTTTGTCAGTTATAATGTATTTCCGAATCGGGAAAAACTTATTGGTGCCTTTGCCCGGAAGGACAGGAATGAATTATTGCTGCTGTCGACTCCTTATCTCAAGATTTTTAAACAAGAAAACCCTTATTTTTCCACCTTTGGCTGGATCACTCAAGATGATCATTTTTTCCTGCGTGTTCATAATCCAGAGGTGTTTGGTGATAAAATTGACCAAATACGCCCCGATATTGTGGATGCTAACAATAAACAGCAGCCCAATAATGGTTATACTGTGGGAAAATGCGGAGTTGAGTATCGCCTTGTTCAACCTGTTTTTTATAAAGATGAACACATAGGGGTTGTACAATTTGGTATAAAGGCCACCCAATTTATTGATATTATTCATACCCAACTCAAGCATCCTGTCGGGATTGCAATTCCAAACAAGATATTTTCAACAATAACCCTTTCAAAACTTCCCTCCCTTGCAAGTGCTACCCATACAATTCAATCCAACGAGCTTAATCTCTTTCAACAGGATTTTGACGAAATCGACTGGACCCTTACCCATCAGCAAGTGGTTTTACAGGAAAAGCCCTTTCTAATAATCAATGCATTCAGCCTTTTGAATTACAGGCAGGAATCACAGGGATATATTTTTGTGGCACTGGACATCTCTGAACATGAAAAAAAACTGCGATCACGTATTATTCTTATTATTATTCTCAGTTCAGCCCTGATTTTGATTTCTTTTTTGATTCTCTACTTCAGCTATGGTTCCTTAATTCAAAAAATCATAGACCTGAATAAAGCTCTTGAACAAAGCAATGATAATTTAGAAAATCAAGTGGAGAATCGGACAACGCAACTGCAGGAGAGTGAGAAGAAACTAAAAACCCTTCTCAATGCAACCACAGACATAGCATTTCTTGCTGAATCTGATGGAACTTTCCATGCAGTCAACAGCGCCCTGGCAAAAAGCCTGGGTGTGGAAAAAGAGGAGCTTGTCAATCGCTCTATGTTTGAATTTCTTTCCAG
>JAOZRY010000291.1 GCA_029939965.1 Bacteroidales bacterium
CAACACTTCGTCCGCCTCGATCTCAACGATTTCTGACACCCACTTCCTGAAATATTGAGTTTTCTTGCAGAGACTATTTACGGCTGCCAGCCAAAAATGACGTTAAATAAAAATCATGGCCGTTTTAAATATCTGCAATCGAACAAATCCCCTTAAAATTTGCAATCTTCACACATCAAAAATCCAAAATCATACTTCACCAAAACACAGGTATTTCCCGATCAATCTAAAACCAAAACCCCAGATTTAGAAACAACATCAATCCCGAAATATTTGAATCCATCAGGGTAAGTTCGATGGGGCCGATAAAACTATTATATCCATAAGTTAGTCCATAACCAACCATCAGGTTGTTCATATTAAAAGCATCCTCAATTTCCATCTCATTTACACCGGCATCTATACGGGGGATTAAATACATATCCTTATAAATATTGTATTGTAATTTGAGACGTACTATAGCGGTGTGCAGACCAAAACTCTGGATAAATTTTACGCCGGTAAAATCAACATGATTATCAATGTAATGCTGAGGGTTAAGCCCTCCAACGGCAAAATAATTTTGTATGGGTGGTTGTTGCGATTGTTTTAAAGTTGTTCCAAAAAACAAACCCGGACGCAATACTATACGTTTTGATAGTTTAATATTTTTATCGTATTTGCCGTAAATAACTATTGCGTTTGTAAACAATTCCCGGCTCCAGTTGTCAGAAAGAGGGATTATATATTTTAGGCTAAACCGGGCAAATACTCCTTTGGTTGGGAAATAGTTTTTATCGCGTGTATCTGAGCCAAAATTCAAAAAAACATTACCATAACTATTAAAGTCTTTAAAATTTTCGAGCAGAGTATCTACAACTACATTCTGCTTGAATTGAAAATACTGATATTCGACACCAAGCCTGATGCTATAGGAATTTTTTAAGTGTGAATTTGCAAATACTGAAACACCATAATTATTAAACGTAAATGTATTTATTTTCACATCATTGTTGTAGTCGTCAAACTTAAAATTATAAAGATCGAGCATTACTCCAAAGCCGGGTCTGTTTGCGTTATCTAACATATACAGGGCTCTCAACCGTGGGTTTGAGCCCAACACCAGATCGGTAAGTAGCTTTGTTCGTTTTCCTAAAACATTTCTAAATGTACCATTTATCAGGATGCTTCCATGATAATTATTATCGTAATGCACACCTGCCGAAACATAGCCGGGATCGGCATCAGTTAGCTTAATGATAAGGTTTGCCTGGCCTTTTTCGGCAGGTTCAATCTCATAATCAATTTTCTGAAAAAACCTCGTTCCAAACATAAGTCTGATGGTTTTTTCCAGACCATCTAAATGCACCCATGAATGCTCATATTCATCAAAAATATTCCTGAAATACTTTTGGGTCATTTTTTTTGAACCGGTAATTTTTACATTATTAATGAAAATTGAATCGAGTGGTGCAGCATTATATTTTTTTAAGGGTTTATACTCTATGGCATTAAGTGAATCGGCAAGGGCTTTGATTTGGTTAAAGTGCGCTCTGCCAATGCGCTCACCCTCTGCAATAATCGAGTCGTAGGCTTCAAAATCCATCATAGAAAATTCAGGAGGTATTCGCACATATAAATCGGTCATGGCATAACCCACTTCGTTAGCTTTAATGCGGTGATAGCTTGTTATTTGATCTAAAATAGCTGTCATCGAATTCAATTCATCAATCGACTTGAGTAACCCGGATTGCACATCACCACCTACAATGATATCAGCGCCCATTTCCTTTACATTTTTTGCCGGATAGTTATTTACAATACCACCATCAACCAAATAATAATCCATATATTCTACAGGCGAAAAGTATCCCGGTATCGACATGCTGGCTCTAATGGCTGTGGGAAGATATCCTTTATTAATAACTACCTCCCCTCCTTTCAGGAGATCGGTACCAATACAAAGGAAAGGAATTTGTAAATTGTTGAAATCCCTGATGTTATATGCCGGCATAAAATACTTGTTCAACATTAAGTCGATTTCCTGACCCTGGTAAAGGGATGAGGCAATTGCCACTTTGTTATCTTTTATCGGCAGAGTTACAATGAATTTCTCGCCAAATTCTTTCTCTTCATAAGCAATATACTTTCGGTCTATTTTATCTTTTAAAAGGTAATCCCAATTTTGTGCACGAATAATGGATTCCATTGTATCAGGGTGATATCCAAGTGCATAAAAACCTGCAATAATACTTCCTATGCTGGTTCCGCCAATATAGTCGATGGGCAGGCCGGCTTCCTGTATCACTTTTAATAAACCGATATATGCAAACCCTTTTGCCCCTCCGCCACTCAACACCAGACCCACGCTTGGCCGCTTCGATGGATTTTTATTAAGTGTGTCCTGTGCATATACTGGAGAAATGCTATTTAGGAATAATAAGATAATAATAATGTAAAGACGGATTTTTAACTTTTTCATAAATTGTTGCTATAAAAAATTTCTACTCAACTACAAAGATAGGAACTTTTGCAGAAGGTTTTTGATTGGTAGTTGAGGAATCGATAATAGTATTGTTTTGTGAAAACATGAGAAAACACCTTTCAGAAACACTAAATCAGAAGATAGCTTTAGAAGTATTATCAGGATAACTGACAAAAGAACAAGCCAGGCGAGTCTATGGTATCAATAGCAATTCAGGTATATTAGAATGACCGCAGATATTTGCATCAATAAATCCAAAATCACATGGAGTAGATCTATTGCCAAAGCCACTCCAGTAATCCGAAATAATAATGTTTCAGCCAACTCACTGCAAAAAACGTAAACGGGATAAATTGCAATTGATAAAATTAAAGAAAAATTCTATTTGATGTTTCATGGTGTATTGAGTAGGGGGGGGTAAAAACTTTATAAAGAAATATTCCAATTTCCACCAAAATTATTTACTTTTGCAGCCCTTTTAAAAAAGGAACGGGGTGTGGCGCAGTTGGTAGCGTGCTTGACTGGGGGTCAAGAGGCCGGAAGTTCGAGTCTTCTCACTCCGACGGTTTTAAAGCTGATTCTTAATTGAGTCAGCTTTTTTGTTTATAATAGCTTTGTGCTGATTCGGGTTTCTTACAGTTCGAATTCGTTTTAAATTTTAAAA
This sequence comes from Bacteroidales bacterium, assembly GCA_029939965.1. Lineage (GTDB taxonomy): Bacteria > Bacteroidota > Bacteroidia > Bacteroidales > 4484-276 > SABY01. Next base: position 3,129 of record JAOZRY010000291.1, read on the forward strand.
TTGTTTTGGGTTTAGATATTTGGATTTTGTAATATCCCAAAAAAATGTTGAATTGCCAAAACTGTTACAAAGCTTATGAAACAGAGTACTAACTTCTCCCATCTAACCTCTCCCATCTAACTTCTACTACCTGACATCACATCCAGTCGGGATCTTCGAATTTAGAAAAATCGAATGCTTCATTTACCCAATCAATTAGCTTTACACTAAAATCATTTTTCCCGTTTACGTTGGCTAAAATAACCATCAAACTCACATTTTTGCCCAGCAGTACCTCTACCTTTTGGTTTGTTATGCCAATAAGGTCGGACGAAGTAGCGTAAATTATTTCGTGGCCTTGTATCGTTGTTTTTTCAGGTTTGCCGCCGGCACCAGGATTATGAACATAATATGCTTCAATAGAACTGCCCTCGTCTGTTTTGTCTTTTGAAACACTTAAAATAACCTGGATATATTCTTTTTCCCCTTTGTAAAACAAAGCACCCTGAACGCTGGACCCACTTATTTTTACGCCAAATATTTTTGATGACGGTATATAAGAACAAGTTTTGATATCCTGAAATTCAAATCCCATTTCTGTATTTTGATTCAGGATAGCATCAAGTTCAACCGGTTCTTTTTCGCCATCGCCCGAAAGATCAAAACTAAAGGATTTGCCCACTCCTGCCGAACATACTTTTATGTCGTTAATATCCATCTCCCCCGACCCGGAATCATCGGTATCATTCATTGCGCCAAAAACTTCAGCTATTTCTTGCGCATCTTCATCGCTCATATCATCCTCCATTCCCGATTGCACTTGTATAATCAAAAATTCTCTTACAGGAACTTCCTTATAACCTGCAGGAATCTGAAAAACGGAATTATCGATGTTGCCCGTTGATATGCTAACATCACATACCGGCTCCTCATATTGACCCATTCCACCAAACATACCATCCATTTCCCTCGACATCATAAGGTATCCTTTTTCTTCGATTTCTGCCCTGGCTTTATCAACATCATCACCTTCCATATCTTCTTCCTCCATTCCCATATCCTTCATTGACTGGGTACTTATTTTTTTCATTTCCTCTTCCATCCTATTTACCATCTCTTCTGCTTCTTCTATAGCCTGCGAGCCAATTTCATTTTCGATAAGGGCATCAACATCGGGCGATACCCAGACATCCTGGACAGGACGGCCGTGGTTTGTTATCACATAATGGATGCAGTCGTATCCGGCAAGTTTCTCAGTCCCGGCTTTTTCTGTTTTTATCTCCATTGATTCTTGTTGCTGCTTCATATTTTCAGACATGCTTTTCATCATCTGCATTTGCTTTTCCATCATGGCATCGTATTCTTCTTCGGTCATGCCCGATTTTTTCATCATCATCACTTTTTGCCTGTCCTGTGCACCTCTCATATAATCAATATATTCTTTAGAATATTCATCCCAGGAAGCTTCGTAATAAGTTTTGTTTTGATGGTCGATACCAATTTTTTTCCTTTCGGAATAATCGAAAATGGAAACTGTATTTCCCATAACGGTTGCGTATTTTTTGTCTTTGTAGTAATTAATGGCATCGTCATCATTTATGGTTACTTGTGCCAACACGAAATTGGAAAAAAGAAAAACAACACATACTAAATATAAAATAGCTTTTTTGTACATTATAACCTCCTGTTATTATTGGTTCAACAATTTATTATTACATGTTAGGTTTCACAAAGTTGTTGTTTTCAACTTGGTTTCTTATTAATGTTCAAATTTAATACTATTTATTCATTCTACTACCAATTTTGTGGGTAAAGGTCTTAAACCTCCATCAAAAAAAAGTATTGCACTTCTAAAGTTTGGAAAACTAACCAACATGTTGTTTAAATTTTTGTTGTCATTTTCCCGCATTATGGTTTCAATCATAAATCGTAAATCATAAATCGAATTAGTTACTGATTGTGAAGATAGTTTTTTTTTGGGCGGCTACGGGCTTTCCGTTTGTAGTTGCCTTGTG
>JAOZRY010000988.1 GCA_029939965.1 Bacteroidales bacterium
ATATGGATGTGGGGTTTGCTGATTAATTATCAGTTGGTTTAAAGCATGTTTAATGTTGTCCGAATAGTGGATTTATTTTATTTTTGTTGAACAAAAATAATGAAAATGTATCTGGAAAGCATCGATAGGAATTTGATAGTTATTGCAATTTACCAGCTTTTGCTGTTTTCGGTATTGTTGTTTTTTTATGGATATTCAAAAACCACATCGAAAAAGATACTGGCAGTTTTTTTTCTAACTGCTTGGGTTTACTACCTGACATTAGGCATGTATTATCTCGGAAACCTCCAGGTCACTATTTTGATTTATCACCTTTTCGTCCCGGCATTGCTGGCCATTTGTCCGTTGTTTTATTTGTATGTAAAATCGTTGACCGACGAAAAGTTCACTTTCGATAACAGGAAGCTGCTTCATTTCCTGCCGTCATTAATATTTTTTCTGGTAAACACTCCGGTTTTTGCAATGTTATCGCCCGAGCAATCGGAATGGTTTATAATTTATGGGTTTACACAAACAGGGAGTGGGCAGATATTGAAACTTGTTACTTACATTTCATATTTATGGAACTACGGGGCTTTTACCATTCAAATTGTGCTTTATTTTTATCTGATAATTAAAGAGATACTTCAACATAAAAAGAAGATCAGGGAGGTGTTTTCAAATCTTCAACAGAAAAAACTCAACTGGCTGATATGGTGCACTATACTATTTTTTACCCTATTGGCGATAAACAACACACTTTTGCAAACCGATGCCGTGGACAATATTAATATTCGTGTGGGCTATAATATTGCAATGGTACTGATTACTGCATTTTTAGGGTTGGCCGGGTTGCGGCAAATTGATATTTACAATAAAATTGCAGATACCCGAACAGATGGTGTGAAAACCGGGGAATCATCAATAAAACCAAAAAGCCATAATAAGTGCCACAAGGTAGCAGATGATACGCTGGCCTGCACCCACAGCGATAAGTATGTTGCACTGATGCTATCGGAAGCAGAAAAACAGAAGATTATTGATTTGCTGGAAAATATTATGCAAACAAAAAAACTGTTTTTAAACCCCGAATTAAAAATAACCGATGTTGCAAGTGAAGTTTCGTTGCCGAGGAAGCAAATATCGCAGGCCATGAACGAAAAGCTAAACGACAACTTTTACAATTACGTTAACAGGTACAGGATTGGGGAAGCCAAACGATTGTTGGAAGATGCAGAATTCAATCAATTCTCTATAGCCGGTATCGCCAATCAATCGGGTTTTAACTCTCGGTCGTCGTTTTACACTGCCTTTAAAAATGAAACCGGGGTAACACCAAACCAGTTTCGCGAAAAGGCAATGCTTCAATGATAGAATGATTTAATGATAGAATGCTAAAATGATTAAATGCTAAAATGATTAAATGCTTCAGTGATTCAATGCTT
>JAOZRY010000989.1 GCA_029939965.1 Bacteroidales bacterium
ACTGATTTGTTTTCAGAGGAATTAGGTTATTCTTTTTTTTGCTGCGGAATCGCTGGGTGGATATATGTTTTGTTGTGAAATCATTATTTTTGTTTAGTCATCTGCACAAATTGCGCATAACACTTTTATATGTTCACCTTTTGTGTACATATCTGCCGTATTTGGTCTGATATGAACACCTTTTGTTGTTTATATTTCGAAATCATCTAATGGGTTTTTTACGTTTTTTAAATTCTTCATGCTTACATGTGTGTAAATTTCAGTTGTTTTGCTACTCTTATGCCCCAACAATTCCTGTATTATTCTTAGGTTTACTCCCATATCTAATAAATGTGTGGCATAGCTATGTCTTAAATTATGGAGTGTAAAGGTATGGTTTTTTATTATTTTGCTAAGATATTTTTTAAAAGTATTGCCAAGGCTTGTTGCCGAGTAGGGCGTTCCTGGCTTTTGCCCCTCGATAAGCCATACCTGCGGATTTTTTTGTCTGATGTAGGTTGCCAGTATTTCTTTTAGCTTTTTTGATAGGGGCAATACCCTGTCCTTTTTTCCTTTGGCATTTATTATCTCAACTACATCTCTCTTAAAATTAATATTTTGTAGTTTTAAACCCAGCAGTTCGCCCCTGCGCAATCCCAACGAATAAATTGTAGATAATGCAGTTTTATGTTTGATGTTGGGTATTGCTGCCAAAAATGCCTGAACATCTTCGATTGGGATCACCCTCGGTAATTTTTGACCTTCAATTGGCCGCTCAATAGTTTCCAATTCGTAACGAATGCCCTTCATTTTAATGTAAAATGTTTTTATTGCACTTCTTTTCCTAACTTACTTTGTAAATCTGTTAAATAATTTTCCTGGTAAGGAATATGCCAACACTTTTTTGTACTGCTCCATTTACTATCCGGCAGTTTTTTAATCTTTTCAATTAATCCGGCATCAAAATCAAATAACAATTGAAGCCTTTTTTTATTTCTATGGATTATTGGTGATACATTGATGGTTTTCATTTTCGGGATTTTCAAACTTTGCCTACAAACATACAAAAAATTACTGCGCAAATTATTGTTCACCAGTTTTTGTTTCCGGGAATCCTACATTTATTTATCCACTATCTTTTTGCGAAGGAGGACTGCGGCAGGGATTGGAGTGGTAGCTTGCCGGAAGTGGCCGCTGATATTTTTGTTGGCCGGCGTAGGCTGTAAGCCCACGTACGGCTTACAAAAATACAGCGGGCACAAGGCAACTACAAACGGAAAGCCCGTAGCCGCCCAAATTATTATTGGTTCTACTACCATTCTTGTGGTAAATAATGATGAAATGCGATAAGGAGACAAGGAGACAATGCGATAAGGAGAGAATGCGATAATGCGATAAGGAGAGAATGCGATAATGCGATAAGGAGATAATGCGATAAGGAGA
>JAOZRY010000292.1 GCA_029939965.1 Bacteroidales bacterium
CATTGTCTCCAAATAATACTTCAAAACCTATACCTCAATGTAATCCCCACTGATGGTTTTGGATAAAATATATTATGATTTCTTACCGGTTCGAGCCTCAGACTAATATCATCGCTCACATCAAAATCGTACAGATTAGCATCCACACTTGCATCAACAATATTTAAAATATATAGCAAGCCGGTAAGGATGTAATTCAATTCGAGATTACGTCTGTAGTAATTTCTACCTTCACGCAATTGATCCAGATTTGCATCGTACTTTTCCACATACTCATTATCATAATTGGCAGAATCGCCGGCAGCAACAATATTATATGCATCCTTAAAGTTTCGGTACTCACCACCGTTTACACCTATAAAATAAATTAGTGTTCCAAAACCTGCATAAATGATTGGGATTTTCCAGTATTTTTTGTTGTATGCCTGACCTAATCCGGGAAGCACAGCTGAATAGAGAGAGGCTTTTTTTGCTGAGTGATAGTTTATCGAATCATATTTTATTGCTACCACTGTTGTTGTTTCCTGAGAAAAAATTTGCTGTGGAGATAATATCCCGAAAACGAACATAATTATCGGGAAGTATATAAATTTCCTGAATTGTTGTAGTTTTCTTAAAATATTAAATTTGAGCAATTTGTATTCAAATATTTGATGGTTCAGCATACAATTTGTATAAAACTGAATTTGTATGGATTTATTTTTTCAGCAATGTCAAAATTCGATCCATCTCTTTTTGCGATCCAAACTTAAATACAATACTACCCATGCCACGATTATTTCGTTTAATTTCTACTTTGGCGTTAAAATCATCACAAAGATTCTTGGATAGGTCAAGATATTTCGCAGGCAAAGGCGATTTTTTTTTCCGATGATTAATTTTCTTTACCTTTTTTTCCAACTCTCTAACTGACATACCACTTTCGCGTATTTCATTCAGAAGTTTTAGCTGCTCATCACGGTCTTCAATATTTACAAAATTCCGTGCCTGTCCCATCGAAATTACGCTTTCGCGAATGGCAACCTGAATTTCAGCCGGCAACCTCAAAAGCCGGAGGTAGTTGGCAACCGTTGATCTTTGTCTTCCAACCTTTTTGCTCAGTTCTTCTTGTGTAAGGTTGCACTCTTCGATCAGGCGCTGATAACTAATTGCTATTTCAATGGCATTCAGATCAGTACGATGGGTATTTTCGATGAGTGCTAACTCGAGCATTTGCTCATCGTTTGCCACCCGAATGTAGCAAGGTACATCCTCAAGATTTACCAGTTTGGCAGCTCTAAGTCTGCGTTCACCCGAAATAATCTGATACTTATCGTATCCGAGCTTACGAACTGTAATTGGCTGAATAATTCCCTGTTCGGCTATTGAAGCTGTAAGCTCCTTTAAAGTATCCTCTTCAAAATTGTTTCGTGGCTGGAAGGGGTTGGGCTCAATTTTCCCGATTGCTATATTTGCAATAGCACCAACAACATAGTTTCCCGAAATATCAGTAGATGTAATATCAGTATCAGGACTTTGCAGAATTGCTTCAAGGCCTCTGCCTAATGCTCCACGTTTATTTTTTTTCATTTAAAAAATCAATTTCGTAATCTGATGAATCCATCCGGGTCATGTTATTCTTTTGCAAAATCTCGCGAGCCAAATTCAGATAGGCAATAGCACCTGTTGATTTCGCATCGTGCATGATAATAGTCTCACCAAAGCTGGGAGCCTCGCCAAGTTTTGTATTCCGGTTGATAATAGTATCGAAAACCATTTGCTGAAAATGTGTTCTTACCTCTTCAACAACCTGCTTGGCAAGTCTAAGCCTCGTATCAAACATGGTGAGGAGGATACCCTCAATATCCAAAGAACTGTTTAAACGTGTTTGAACAATTTTAATCGTATTAAGTAATTTCCCAAGACCTTCAAGAGCAAAATATTCGCACTGTACCGGAATAATTACCGAATCGGAAGCACAGAGGGCATTTATAGTAACAAGCCCAAGAGATGGGGAGCAATCTATAATAATAAAATCGTACTCTCCAGTGATCTTCTCCACCACCTTTTTCATCATTTTTTCCCTGGTCTGCATATTTATCATTTCTATTTCTGCACCCACCAGATCGATGTGTGCCGGAATCAGGAATAAATTGGGAGTGGTGGTACTTATGATGGTGTTGTGTGGATGGATATCATCGATAATGCACTCGTAAATACTAGTTTGTACATTTCGTGGATCTTGCCCAAGTCCGGAGGTGGCATTAGCCTGTGGATCAGCATCAATAATGAGTGTTTTGTATTCCAAAACTGCTAATGCCGCACCTAAGTTAATAGCTGTGGTAGTTTTACCTACACCGCCTTTCTGATTTGCTATTGCAATTACTTTGCCCATGTAATTTCCTTTGTTCGATAAGGGTGCAAAAGTAAAATATAATCTTCGTTTACGAATAATTTATTTTAAAAAGAAATCAACACGGCTTGAAGAAAAAGCAGGTATAAAAAAAGCTGACCATTAGCCAGCTCATTTTCATATTTAATGGAAAATAATTATTCCTTATCTTCTTCTTTTTCCTGGTTTTCAGTATCTTCACCCAAATCCTCAAAAGATATGTCCGAAATTTCATTTTCTGGATTTTCAGGAATTACAGCCTCAGCAACCTCTTCGAGCTCTTCGGGTGGTAATTCGCCGGTTCGGATAAAATGGATTACCAATTCGAGTGCATCCGCAAACTTATCAAAGTCCTCTTTGTAAAGGAAAAGTTTATGTTTTTCGTAGAAAAATTTTTGAGTATCATTGTTAAACCTTCGTTTGCTCTCTGTAATTGTCAGGTATTTTTCTTTAGCCCTTGTTTCTTTTACATCAAAGAAATAGGTTCTTTTTCCTGCTCTAACTACTTTAGCAAATATCTCTTCTCGTTGCTGATTTTTGTCTGTCGCTTCCATTTTCTAACTTCTTTAATTAATTTCACCAACGCAAAAATATGCATTTATATTTTATTTTGATAAACTAAGGAGAATTTTTATTAAAAATTTACATTTGCCTTACCTATTACCAGATTTTGCAGGCTTTTTGGTTTGAAAATGTTTGGATTGCATTTACTGAAAAAGAATACTTTTGCGACTCAAAAAATTATAATGATAATACCTGTTCTTAACAATTATGCTTAGCAGACGGCACTTAAGAATTAAAGCGCTACAAGCACTTTACGGATACTTTTCGAGCAATAGTGTAGCTCTTGCAATTGGTGAAAAAAACCTTTTGAGAAGTACTGAACGAATTTATGAATTGATCATCTGGCAAATCTCATTTCTTTTGCAAATTACTAAATTTGCTGAAAAACGCCTCGAAGCAAACAAGAAAAAGTTTTACCCTACTGAAGATGATCTGAATCCCAGCTCAAAATTTATAGATAACCTCTTGATATATAAGATCAGGCAAAATAAAGATTATTTGCGGAAGCTAAATGCGTACAAAACCGACTGGTCGCTCGAAGAGAATTTGATTAGAAAAGTGTACAAAGAAATCAGGGAGTGTGAGGATTTTAAAAAGTATATGGCAAACCCTAACCGCTCGTTTAATGAAGATAAGGAGATTATTATTACCATTTTTAAAAACCATGTAGCTTACAAAGATAGTATTGATTACTTTTATGAAGAGAAGAACATTTATTGGGCAAACGATTCAGAAATTGCCAATCCTTTGGTTATTAAAATTTTAAAATGGTTTAGTAACAACGATGATGAATTCAGGCTCATGCCCACACTTTATAACATCGAAGGAAAGGAAGAGCCTGATGAGGATAAGAAATTTCTTGTAAATCTGTATCACAAAACCATATTGAAGAGCAAGGAATTTGAAGATATTATCGAAAACAGAGCTAAAAACTGGGAGATCAACCGAATTGCTACTATGGATGTTATCCTGTTAAAAATGGCACTTACCGAACTCACCGATTTTCCGAGTATCCCTGTTAAGGTTACCATGAATGAATATATTGAATTGTCGAAATATTATAGCACGCCTAAAAGCAGGGTGTTCATTAACGGCATCCTCGATAAGCTGATTCTTGAAATGAAAAAAGATAAAAGTATTGTTAAAAAAGGCAGGGGTTTGATCGAATAATCTCAAAGTGATTTGGCATACTCTTTCAGCTCATTGATAAAGTCGTTTTTCTTTCTAACCGATACATCCAGTTCTTCGCCGCTACCCAACACCACACTACCACCTTTACCTTTTATATACTTCATAACATATTTCAGGTTTACAAGATGTTTTGCATGTATTCTTGAAAATTGTTGATCTTTAAGAATCTTATCGAAATTATTCAAGGCCTTTGAGGCCAATAGTTTCCTGCCTTTGGTAAGATAAAATTCGGTATAGGCATCGTTTGCTTCGAGGCGAATAATATCGTCAATTAAAAGTATATTCAACCCTTCGTTGGATGGGACAATAATTTTTTGATATTTACTGGTGAGGTTATCCTTTAATACACTGAGCCTTGCACTAATATTTCCTTTTGCCTTAACCTCATTGTAACGATTAATGGCGATTCGCAGTTCGGCGTATTCGATGGGTTTGAGCAGGTAATGTATGGCGGAATAGTCGAACGCTTTTAATGCATACTGATCATAGGCGGTTGTAAAAATCACTTCAAACGATCGATTACTAACCCTGGAGAGCAAATCAAAACCATCGCCATCAGGCATAGAAATATCAAGAAAAATTAATTCGGGATGAAACTTATCGATGACCTCAACACCCTCGGCAACATTTTTTGCAGTTGCAATAATATCAATTTCAGGAAAATGATTTACGAGTAAATTTTTTAGTGTGAGAATATTCATTCTCTCATCATCAATAATAATTGTACTTGTTTTTTCGTCCATTGGTTTTTATTTTGACAGCGTTTACAAATTTAGATAAAAAAACAGTATAACATCCTTAATTCACATAATTAGTGTCCGTCTCTAATGCCTCCTGACTTCGTTATGCTTATGCTGAAAACAAACATTTACAAAAGTAAACTTATTGTTATTCAGCACTTCGCAAGCCTTAGAGAACATTATAGATCAGACACCGACTTTATGGACGGACACTAATTATCTAT
>JAOZRY010000990.1 GCA_029939965.1 Bacteroidales bacterium
CGAATATTTCTTAAATATTGGGATGGCTCAAAATTTACTGCCGACAGATAAATCGGTGTAGCAAATTCTCCGGCCATATTTTCCCAAAACCCGGGATGGGATCTGGTGAAGGCTTCAATTTCATTTTTTATTTTGCCAGTAAGTGATTGTTTCCATAGGTTGATTACTTCATTTAAGTTTGATTCGATAGACTTGTAGTTTCCGCCGGCCTTCATAACAGGAATCATTTCCCGGAGCAATCGGGTTCCGGCCTCAATATTTTCTTCACTTTTTCCCTGTCGCCTGAGGTTTTCGGCATTTGCTAAAACCATGTTTTCGGCCCAGGGGATGCCCGGCCCGGCAAGCATGACCAAAAATGCTATTTCGGGGTTTTCACTGGCCAGCATTATCCCTTCCATTGCTCCCTGGCTGTGCCCGATAATCCCAATCCGGTAAGGATTTACATCTTCACGGGTTTTCAGGTAATTGATCCCGGCAAGGGCATCGCCGGCAAAAACATCGATGGTGGCATCCCATACCTCTCCGGTTGATTTTCCGATGCCCCGGTCATCAAATGTTAGCACAGCAATCCCATGTTTTGTTAAATGTTGGGCCAGGACTTTAAAAGGTTTATGGCTGTACACTGTTTCATCCCGATCCTGTAACCCACTTCCTGAAATTAGTATTACAGCAGAGAAGATACTGTCCTTCGATGGTTTGGAAAATGTGCCGGCAAGTACTGCTCCATCTGTCTGGTTTGTAAAAGTTACTTCCTCTTTAACAATTGAATCATCGTTGACTCCCGAACAGGCATTAATAATTAATATAATCGCCAGAAAAAGCATAACAAAAATCCCAGGAATGTTTTTCTGATAATTTGTTGATTTCATCACATTATGTTTTTAAAAAAAACTGTCAGGCGGTTGTAAAAATGATCAATGTAATGTGTTTTTAATTTTTCACAATTTTGGCCGCCTGGCTCTTTTAATTTGAATTATTAACCTTATAAGAAAAGTGATAGTGATGGCCAACCAGATTAGCAGCTCACCGGCAAATTGGATAATTATATCATGCTCAACTGCCCGAGCAAGATATCGGTTAAACATAACCAGCCCGATACACACCACTACAAGGCTAAACCACCAGCTATGGAAAATAGGTTTCATATTATCTTTTCGATGATGAGTAGAAAGTCGATTTTTCGTGAAACCCCATAAATCTGCGCCAGTGTGGTTTTCTTTACATTTGGAACAACCGAAACAACTTCCCCTTTCAGGGAATTTAAAAATTGCTCAAGCCTTGCTGCATCGTGCTCCATATTGATTTCGAACTTGTGGACTTTGTATTTCATAATAATAGTTTTACGTTTTTAATTGTAATTATTTACTTATAATTTGGGCTTCGTAAATACCTCTATTTCTACGTGTTGAAGATTTGAAAT
>JAOZRY010000991.1 GCA_029939965.1 Bacteroidales bacterium
GAAGTGCTGAATAACAATAAGTTTACTTTTGTAAATGTTTGTTTTCGGCACAAGCATAACGAAGTTAGGGGACATTAGAGACGGACACTAATTAAAATGGCAGGTCGTCAGTAGGCCCTTCGGGTGGAATATCCTCAGCTGATGGTGGTGGTGGAACATCGCCGGGTAAATCGTTTTTTTCTAATTTATCTATTTTCCAAGCCTCTAGATTAACAAAATAGCTCACCTGATCATTTTTTTCCCATCTTCGGCCACGAATGTTAAATGAAATTTTAATGTCTTCTCCGGTCGCTGAATTATCAACTAAATCACACCTATCCTGAGTGAGCTGAAACTTAATGGTTTCCACAAACTCAGATGTGCCAACATTATCGCGGGTTTCAATAACAAATTCACGCTTTCTAAATCGGTCTGTAACTTGTATTGCGTCAAATTTTTCGATTAATTTTCCTGTAATTTCAAAGCTCATAATTTGAAAATTTAAAATATTTTATAAATGAATTATTAGTCAACTATTTTTCAAAAATAATTAAAAAGGCTCTTGTTAATTTTTATAAAGCATAATTAAAATCTTTTAACTCCATTTCCCTCCAATTGTTGGATGCTGTATGGATTTTTTTAATAATTCCAAAAACGCATCAAGCTTTACCAGTTCTGCACCCATACGACGCATGTGTAACGTGTCCTGCTGCGCATCGATAACCTCAAAATCCCAGGTTTTTAATCGTTCAACGAGATAATAAAAAGCTACCTTCGACGCATCTCTTTCGGTAAAAAACATGGATTCACCAAAAAATACCCTGCCTATCGAAATACCATAAAGCCCTCCAACCAGCCTGTCATCATGCCATGTTTCTACTGAATGTGCAAATCCTTCGTTGTGAAGTTCAATATATGCTTTCTGCATCTCAGGAGTTATCCATGTTCCACTTTGCCCGGGTCTCGGTAATTCAGCACAGTTTTTTATCACTTCATCAAAATTCTTATCAAAAGAAACCTTAAATCCTTTGTTTCTAACAGTTTGGAGTAAAGATTTCGATATCTTAAATTTATTGGGAAATAGGATCATCCTCGGATTGGGCGACCACCACATAATTGGGGACGATTCGTCGTACCACGGGAAAATTCCGTTAGCGTATGCAAGCAAAAGCCTGTCTATCGACAAATCTCCACCTATGGCAAGCAAACCATCGCCGTTGCCTAAGCCGGGGTGTGGAAATATTAAGTCTTCTGTTAGTTGATAAACAGCCATTTGCAACGGGTTTTGATGATGATTAAATTATTAGAAAATACGTTTTCTGGCGCACACTATCTAACTTTCAAAACAAAATCGAATAGGCTCTTAATTTCGAAAACCAACCAAAATGTTGTTTAAATATTTTGTTGTCAATTTCCCGCTTTGCGGTTTCAATAATAAAT
>JAOZRY010000992.1 GCA_029939965.1 Bacteroidales bacterium
GTATGGAGATACTGAATGGAAGTGTTTAAATCAACTTGATTAAATGTTTTGTAACGGACGAGTGTATAAGTAGTAATACTACAGATTTAATAACTAAAATTTGAATAAAATGGAATACAAGATTGAAAACGAAAAAGTATCTGATTTCTTTGAGGTGGTTGATGACCTTGAAAAACTATTAACAGATAGAATAAGTGATTTGCATGAAGTAAGAGGTGGTATGCAAGCAAGACACGCATATATACTTTACAGAAAATTACTATGGGAAGCTAAATATTTGATGAGAGATAACCTCAAAGAAATTAAAGCGAAAAGTAAGTAGTATTATTACTTGTACACATTGTTGTAAAATCGTTTTAATGTTTTATAACGAATGGTTGTATGATTTCGGTGCGATATTTAGCACTAAATTTTGAACGAATAAATAAACTTAAATATGAATACGAAACTTGATACGAAGCACAAAAGTAGCACTGAATTATACAACGTGTTACCTGCTTTGTTTTATTTTTTTTAGGGAGGCATTTTTTAATTTAATAATAGAAATATGAAATATGAAATTATATACGCAGACCCAGCGTGGAAATTTGGGGATAGGTTACGAAGCAGTAAACTGAAAGATAATGGTAAAATGGATTATAGAGAAATCGAAAGACACTATGATACAATGACCATAAACGAAATGTGTAATTTACCAATAAATGACATAAGTGCAGATAATAGCGTTTTGTTTATGTGGACAACTGATGCTCATTTAGAAAATGCTATGGAAGTTATAAATGCTTGGGGGTTTAAATATAAAACAGTTGCTTTTGTATGGAACAAAAAAACAAATAAAGGTAATCAAGTTTGTTTTATGGGAAAATGGACAATGAAGGGAAGTGAAATTTGCTTACTTGCAACCAAAGGGAAGGCACACGGGATGATACAAAAACACAATGTAAGGCAACTTGTAGAAGCAGAAAGACGAAAGCATAGTGAAAAGCCAAACGAAGTAAGAAAAAGAATAATAGAATTACTTGGGGATAGAAAAAGAATAGAATTGTTTGCAAGAGAAAGCAAAGAGGGTTTTGATATTTGGGGTAATGAATTGAAAAACGACATTGACCTAATTGGTTTGCAAAACCAAAAGTGCGGTGGCAAAAAATAAAATATTGCAGGTAACATCCGAATAAACGAACCTTTTATTACAATAGAAAGGAGAAATACACACAATGTCAAACAATTATAAAAAGTAACCCAACGAAGTCCAAAAAAGAAAAACCTATGAGTAAAACCCTAGAAGAAATATTTAAGAGTATAGAGTTTGAGAAACCTAACAGTCCTTGTTTCATGTATGCTTCTCGACAGTCTTATTTAGGTATAAAGTCAGAGATGTTTACCGAGCAAGAATGGAAGAAGCGAAAGCCGAAAGGAGT
>JAOZRY010000993.1 GCA_029939965.1 Bacteroidales bacterium
GGCTATACTTTCGATGACGAATTCCATCCCGACCTGCGTCATGATGAACCGGGGATTTTATCCATGGCCAATTCGGGGCCTAACACCAATGGATCGCAATATTTTATTACGGTTGAACCCACCGAATGGTTGGATGATCTTCATTCGGTTTTCGGAAAAATTATTGATGGAATGGAAGTGGTTTATGCAATAAGCGAAGTGGAAACGGATGCTAATAACAAGCCATTGATTGATGTGGTGATTGATAGCATAAGGGTAGTTACCGGCGACCCGGTATTAGAGCTAACAGCACCTGCTGCCGGGATAAAATGGAACGCCAGTTTGGAAAATGAAATTACATGGGACAGCGAATTTGTTGCTGATGTTAAAATTGAGTTTTCTTCTGATAATGGTCAATCCTGGTCGGAAATTGTTGAATCAGCATCAGCAAATACCAGGTCTTTTATCTGGCCACCATCAAATGTTACTTCAACGGAATGCCTTATCAGGATTAGCGATGCGGCACACCCGGATGTATTTGATGTAACCGATGCACCCTTTACTTTATGTAAACTGGATTTGATACACCCTTCCGGATTAGGTTATTTCCGTGTTGGAACACCAATCGAAATTACCTGGATCAGCGAACTAATCGGAGATTTAACACTGGCCTATAAAACTTCTGAAACCGGCGATTGGATTACAATTGCTCAGGGCGTGCCGGCAAGTAACAGTTCTTATACCTGGATACCCGAAATGGTAACTCTATGGTGTAAGGTTAGGATAACCGAAACAGATTACCCCGAAGTATTCGATGAAACTGAAAATTTCTTCATTATTTTTAGTCTCGATTTAATATCACCCGAAGGTGGAGAGGTTCTTTCTGGCAATAGTGAGTTTGAAATTACATGGGAAAGTGAGATCATTAGTTCTGTAAAAATTGAGTTTTCGTTGGATGGAGGTCAAAGCTGGAGTACGGTTGCCGGTAGCACTCCTGCCGGAAATTCACTTTATAACTGGACTGTCCCCAACATTAATTCGGATGAGTGTTTTGTAAAAATAACAACGCCACCTTTACCCGAATTATATGATATAAACGAAACACCATTTTCTGTTGAAGAAGTTACCGGCATTTCAGATCGATCAAAAAACAAAGACATCGAACTTATAATTTCCCCAAATCCAACCACAGATGAAGCTTCTATTACTTTTTTAAATCCTGATGAATGGGTTGGTTTTTTAAAAGTTGAAATCTATAACACAAAGGGCGAATTGGTGTATAACCAATCGGCAGGAACAATTAACAAAGGGGAGCAAACTATAAGGATAAACGTAAAAGAATTGCCACAGGGGATGTATGTTATTAATATGGTAGCCAAAAACAAATATTCATCCCTAAAATTTATAAA
The DNA here is from genome assembly GCA_029939965.1 of Bacteroidales bacterium. Taxonomy (GTDB): domain Bacteria; phylum Bacteroidota; class Bacteroidia; order Bacteroidales; family 4484-276; genus SABY01. Next base: position 1,389 of record JAOZRY010000993.1, read on the forward strand.
GAAGTAGATGTTGGCATAAATTGTTTTT
>JAOZRY010000293.1 GCA_029939965.1 Bacteroidales bacterium
TTCTAACTTCTAACTTCTAACTTCTAACTTCTAACTTCTAACTTCTAACTTCTAATTGATCTAATCTGGGTGAGCTGGAAAAAAGATTGACGGGAGTTAAATTTACAAGGCTTTTCAACACTGATGGTTTTGATAAAATCCAAAAAAAAATGCCCTACCCTTTCGGATAAAGCATCTTATGATATTGAGAAGAGTCGGAATTATTATTTTGATATTATGATTTTTTTTATTTGAAAACCTGAATTGTTCCTGATTTTCACAAAGTATATCCCATCAGGTAAATTCAAATTAAGTTGCAACATTGAACTACTTACCTTTTCATTTACATAAACTACCTGACTTTGTGAATTTATAATTTCAAGTGCAGCAAAACCATTTGAATTGGCAGTTTCGATGTTGATCGTTCCGGAAGATGGATTTGGATAAACTTCGATGCTCAATTGCTTTTGTTCCTCAATGTCCAAAATATTTAACGTAATCGTTTCGATATCTGACAAACCATTAACTTCGAATGTTCCCCTGCTAGGCATATCAAATCGGAATGTTACTTCTAATTCGCCCTCCAAATCATCGCCCGGACGGTAAAACCTGAAGGATATATTTTCATCATCACTCATCCCATCTATTTCATTTGTTGTAATATCATCTGCAAAAACCGTTAATGCCCCTGGAACTCCTTTAAATTCCATCACACCTACACACAAGCCATCCTGAGTAAAGGCTCCTATTACATCGCCTGAAACTATTTGCGATATTGCATCATCACCAAATGCAATTGTATGCGTTGAGCCGGTTGGATTGACGTTGTTCCATGGTGTTTCAATCCTGGTTGTTGAATATACATCTCCACTCCCATTATCATCACATGCAGGATAATACAACGATGCCGTGCCTGTGAGTAACATTTCATAAGCTTTTCCCGGCTGGAACATTTCGAGGGTAAAAATTCCCATGGCAGGCCAATAAATATCAGTCCCGGCAACCTCCTTTATAATTATTAGTTCTTCAAATCCATACGTAAACACATCAGCAGGGGCTACTTCACAACCGGTTAATACAGGTATCAAATTCCATCCTTCATTGCAATAAACTGCTGGCATCGACATTTCATTTCCCGAAAACGTCAGGCTTTGTTCTTGCAAAAGTTTTATTTTATATCCTGCATCGTTATCCCAATTCCCGATGGTGTTTATATTTTGAGCGGGCCAGTACAACCCTTCTTCCCCTACTACAATCACCACATCATCCACAATTGCCGAAAACACACTTTCAATATCAGGATCGAGTGGTTCAACATACGTGGAAACCCCACTCCAACCATTTGAAATAAGAACTGATTGCTGCGCTACATCAGTTACAAATACAAACAAAGGATTTCCCTCAGGATTCGATTCTCCCTCATCATATATTGCTGTAACCTGAAACAAATAACCACCCGCCGAAAGGCTTTCCATAAAATAGTTGGTTTGCGTAATAAGTTGAGCATTTACAATTTCACCACTTTCGTATATATTATATCCCAACAAGTCTTTTCCCTGGGGTGCTTCCCACACCAGCTCCACATCATTTCCGGTAAGTGTATAATCTAACGAAGTGGGTTTACCCAAAACAGAATTTACTATTTCGAGCTTTGCCGTAATTACATATTCCTGTGTTTGAGTTGCATTTGTTATAAAATTAATATTTGCAAAATATTCGCCAAGCGGCAAATCCAGAGATTTGAATTGTAAATATACAAGGCTTTCACTTTGGGCATCAATAGTTCCGTAAGGCAAATCCGAATATATCCATTTTACCCCTGGATTAAAAAACCGTACAGCCAATTCATCGTGAATATACATTTCGTCGTATGCCACTTGCAGCCCATCGCTACCATTTGCGTTTTCGATGCCAATCGAACAAGAGTTTGTTTGAAACAAACCTGATGTATAATCAAGATACTGGATAGTTACATCCCCGTTTTTATACAAAATCACTTCTGCATTTATTACATATCTCGCCGAAAATAGTCCATTTTGTGCATAGTCTTTAAATTGGATAACTGTATAATCTTCAAAATGCTGATAAAAAACCTGTCCGCCGGTTTTCTTTTGCAAGTCGTCCCAGCACCATGCAATAAAGTTGTTGTTGCCATCCGGAATTGGTATGGGCGAATTTGTGGGATTAGAAAAAGAACCATCAAATGTAATAAGGCCATTGGAGGAGATATAAAATTCGTTGTAATAATTTTCGTAGAAGGGAAACGAAAAACCAACCGAAAAGGGACCTACATAATTATCGTTTGTAATGCCTGTAATCTCGATACCGGTTTCGGAAATGTCGATATAATCAAAGCCTGGCCCACCCGGATTATCGCTATCAATCCAATGGTAGCCAAACTCATCAAAATCGTTGTCTTTAAGTGTGCCTGCCTCCGGGTTGTGTTCTATCGTATAACAATAATCAACCGGAAGTGTACCTTCATTTTCAAGTATTAACACATAAGTAGTTGAAGTTCCAGGCTCTAATTTAACATCAAAATCATCGCGATTGGATGAAAACTCGGCAATTCCCCAATCAACAAAATCTGTTTCCGGAGCCGATTCCATTGTAGGAAACTGTGCTGTAACACGATAGGTGTATTTTCCGTATTCGGTTAGGGTTTCTTCAAATTCGGTTTCGCTGGTTGTAGCAATAATCTCGTTATCGCGATAAATATTATAATGCTCCAAACCTGCAGGCGATTCCATATCCCAGTTCAAAAGTGCTGTACCATTGTCCCAGTCTATTATCTGAGCCACGAGGTTGTTGGGTTTGGCAACAGGTTTTTCCATAAACGGGCTGGTAACTGTTCTACAAAACTGCTCTCTGAAATCTGCCCAAACAGGAACAACTTTTCCATTGGCCGAACTTACGCCAATCTTGTATGAAAGCCTGGTGTTGTCTGAAACAGAAATCAGGTTTGTCCGGTTCATGGCCACATCGCTAATCTGAAAATCGGTGAACGAGTTTCCACCATCATAACTTATCGACCCCCACACTTCGAGCATATTGCTACCCAAATTTCGATTATCATAATAAATTACCGTAACCGTTCCTGTTTCTGGATCGCAGGTAATGGCCGGCATAAAATGCTCTTTCGACAAACCAACGGGATCCTGATTAACCCTAACAGGGTCAGACCAATTTACACCGTAAGCATCCGAAGAAATCATATAAATATCCACATCCTGACCGGCATTTATACCCGGCACTCCTACATTTGCCCAAACAATATAAGCCTTTCCATCGTTAGGCCCGCCACTTACATCCACAGCCATATCGGGTGCCGAAATTAAATCGAGATCAACAAGATTTTGATAGCCTGTTAAACCTTTGATATCTGAAACTAAATTGGTATTAATTCCAAATGTTTTCCCACCATCGTATGATGAATTAAACCCAATGGAAGTTTCTCCTGTTCCGGGGCCATCATCGTGGTTCATCCAGCAGGCATATACCTCGCCATTTGGGCCTGTTTTTACTACCGGCCACTCCTCAAATGTTTCATCGCCCGACTCGTAGCTACAAATATTTGTTGGGTTCGACCACTCATCACTACCATATTCCTGTCGTGTTAATTCAATACAATAATCACTCGATTCGTAAGCAATAAATCGCCATGAAGCATATACATTTCCCTTGTACATGCTCCGCTCGCTGTTGTCGATCCAAAAATTGTTTGTCGATACATACTGGAGTGCCTGATCGGGTTTTGCCTTCAGTCGCTTTTCCTGCCAGCTTGTACCCATATCATCGCTCCACGCCAAATATACCCCCAAATTTATATCACAATAATTCACATAATATCGTCCATCATGATTTATCTGCACAGCAGGGTAGGCATCCATCGACAACCTTTCCAAAAGATTAGTGCCCATCGACCAGGATGCCCCGGCATTTTCGGAATGATAAAAATCTGTTGGTTCTAAACTCCACATCAGTACCCCACCCAGATATGTGTGATTGTATCTTTGACTTGAATTAATTACTTCATCGGGATTCCAGGGGTTTACGAACACTGATGGGTTGTATTGGTCGATGTCAACCTCGGTCGAAACCATTACATCAGGGGTGTTTACAGGCTGTGCCCATAGTTGAATTTGTATTAGTACCGTAAAAATAAAAGCTGTTGTTTGCATAAATCTTTTCATAACTTTTCGAGTTAGGTTTAACAATGAAATTTCATGTAAGTATTGGGGAAATGAAAAAAGTAACCTTGAAAAATGAATTTTTTTTAATACTCTAAGTAGTGCTTGCTGAAAAACCCAACACGTTTTTTATATTTCGGTGCTCTGCACCTATTCATTTTCTTGGAAAACATCATTTTGTCCTATTTTTACGAGGGTAGCCATTTAATTCGATGACTGAAAACAATTGAGCCAAAAATATTTCCACTCCCAATACGTCAAAATAATATATTTGTATTTCGGAATTGAGTTGACATTTAACATCAGTTATCATGAAGAAAATTCTAATAATTAACAACAATAAAAACGACCTAATCACTTTTCAAACGGCTATTGAAAAAGATATGACCGGTTGTATTTCTTTAACAGCCCTTACAGGTAAAGAGGGTATTAAAATAGCCAGAGAAGAACAACCTGCCACCATTCTTCTTGATATGGCTATGCCTGATATGGATGGACATGAAGTTTGTAGAAGGATAAGGGAGAATGATTCGACAAGAGACATTCCTGTTATTATGATAATGGCAACAAAAACAGATACCAAAAATCGTGTTGAGGGTATTGATGTAGGTGTTGATGCGTTTTTGTTTCAACCATTCCACCCTGCCGAATTTTTGGCACAGATAAATTTAATGCTTAGAATTAAAGGTGCTGAAGATAAGTTACGAACAGCAAAAGAACGATTAGAAGAAGCTGTACAGAAAAGAACAAATAAGTTATTAGCCTCCAACTACAAACTACAAACACTACTTAATACCACTACCGAAATAGCTGGCCTTGCCAAATCAAACGGAATCTTTCTTGCTGTTAACGATGCCTTGGCAAAAAGTTTTGGCAAAGAAAAAGACCAACTTAT
>JAOZRY010000013.1 GCA_029939965.1 Bacteroidales bacterium
TAGCTTGTCGCAAGTGGCGGCTGATATTTTTGTTGGCCGGCGTAGGCTGACGAAGAAAGCCCACGTACGGCCTACAAAAATACAGCCGGCACAAGGCAACTACAAACGGAAAGCCTGTAGCCGCCCAAAATCAGAACCTCAGACATTAATTTGAAATTTTCTCGTAAATTAAAAATGCATCAACACAGAATTACCTACCTTTCAAAATACTCATCGAAAAAACCACCCGAAACGCTTGGGGGGCTTCGCGTTATGGATGGTTTCTGAATTTGTAAAAGAAAGGGGGGATAAAAATTATCCTAATTAAAACAACGTCTTGTTTTTAACAAAGATGCCCAAAGATACAACAAAAAGACACGAAAGTCAAGTACTTAACTGATAATGTGATTGTTATTCGACTAAAACCCTTGCTGTGAAACAAAACACGATGTTTAAAGTTTTGAAAAAAATGTTATAAAACTTCAGCCACAACAAAAGTGCTGCCACCAATAAATATCATATCCTTTGCATCGGCTCTTATTTTTGCGGTTTCAAGAGCTGATAAAACCGAAGAGAAAACTTCACCGGATAAACCAAATTGTTGTGCAGCATTTTTTAGATTATCGGCGGGTAGCCCACGGGGAATATTTGCCTTGCAAAAATAATAGGTTGCTTCTTTAGGAAGCAGGCTTAACACACCTTCAAGATGTTTATCATTAACAACCCCAAAAACTATATGGAGCTTTGAAAAACTAATGGCCTTGATGTTTTCAACTACTTTTCTTATTCCATCCCTGTTGTGTCCACTATCGCAAATAATTAACGGGGTTGTACCCAATGTTTGCCACCTTCCCTTCAACCCGGTGTTGTAGGTTACTTTCTCAACCCCTCTTTTTATGGCTTTTTTCGATATAATAATCCCGGAATTCTTTATAACATGAATCGCCTCAAGTGCAGTAGTCAGGTTATTAAGTTGATAATTTCCTGCCAAAGGAAAATCTATTGATAAAAAATGCTTGTCGTTGTGAAGCACATCTACAGTATGTGTTTTCTCTAATCCCTGTTTAACGGGAGTAACATTCCAATTTTGATCTGCGTAAGTAAAAGCAGAGTTTTTCCGGGATGCTGTTTCTGAAAAAACGGGTTGGATTTCGGGTTGAGATTCGCCAATAACTACCGGAACTGAATTTTTAATGATTCCTGCTTTTTCGGTTGCAATTTCTTTAAGGCTGTTGCCGAGAAACTGCGTATGATCCATCCCGATGTTTGTAATTACCGATAGCTGAGGCATTATTACATTTGTTGAATCCAGTCTGCCTCCCAAGCCAACTTCGATAATAGCGATGTCCACATTTTGATCGGCAAAATATTGAAAAGCCATCCCAATAGTCATTTCAAAAAAGGATAGATTAATGGCCTCCAGATCATTTTTCCAGGTTTGAATAAATTCAATAACCCCTTCTTCGGGGATCATTTCGCCGTTTATTTTTATCCTTTCTCTGAAGTCGATAAAATGCGGTGAGGTATAAAGCCCGGTTTTAAAACCAGCCTCCTGCATTACAGATGCCAGCAAATGAGATGTGGAACCTTTTCCGTTTGTACCGGCCACGTGTATAGTCTTGAATTTTTTTTCGGGTCGTCCAAGCAAATCACACAATTTTTGTGTGTTGGTGAGATCGGCTTTGTAAGCTGCTCCTCCAATGCGCTGGTACATTGGCAGCCGGTTGAACATGTACTTTAATGTTGCAGAATAATTCATAATTTTTTAGAAAAAATCAATGCGGCCAAAATTAATCAATTGCACTCAGGAAAAGTAAAATGATAAGGTTGATTCATGTAGATTTGATACATGTATCCTGGCCTAATCGAATCGAGTGTGGAAATACCCATATCGGGCCAAAAAATATTCCAGCTACCAATTTCCTTGATGATTTTAAGATCATCACCCATTATTTCGCTCATTAAATTAACCGGATGTGAACACTGGCAGAAAACGGGTAAAAACGACCACCCTTGTTCAAGCATCAAGTCATTGTTAGTTAAAGCATATCCTTCAATTGTTATCTGGGCTTGTTCGTACATAAACACTGTTAAACCTTTTTGTGTATCCCAGTTTCCGATAGTATTAATATTTAAATCGGGACTAAAAACACCCTGATCATTCACCGCAAAAAAGAACGCATCAGAAACAGGCTCGAATACCTCGCCAATAGCAGGCAAAGCCGGCCTGACATAGGTTGAGATGCCACTCCATCCGGCTTTAAGAAAAATGTTTTGAGAGTAATATGGAGGGATTATGAATAAGAAATTCTCTCTGGATAAAGTATCGGTTTGATATTCATTTTCAACAATTAGGGTTACGTTGTACAAGCCTGAAGTGTTGTAAACCGTGATGGGGTTTTGAACAAAAGATGTATCACCATTGCCAGGCCACCACTCCCAACTATTTGGGTTACCAATGGAAAGATCATAAAACGCAATGTTTTCCCCAATTTTTCCTTCAAAAGGAACAACAGTAAAATCTGCAACCAAAGGCTCCAAAATTGTTATATAGTTTTCTTTAACAATAGTATCAGTAAGGTATTCGTTCCACACGGTTAACGATACTGTATAAATACCAGGATTTTGATATGATATTTCCGGATTTGGAATGTTTTGATTATTAAATGCTCCAAAATCCCACAGCCAGGTTGTTGGGTTTCCTGTTGTTTCATCAAAAAACTGAATCACCTCACCGGGTAAAGCAATTTGCTTATCTGTCGAAAAATCTGCAATAAGCAGAGGAATCACCTCAATATAATTTTCTTTAATTTCAAAGTCGCTGCTATCATTTTTAAAAATTTGCAGAGCTACTGTATATTCTCCGGGGGTATCATAAACATGATTAGGATTTTGAAATGGTGAGTTGGTTTGATCTCCAAAATCCCACAACCAGATTGAAGGGTTACCCAACGACAAATCAGTAAATATCACCTCATCATTTATTGGAACAACAAATCTATCAGCTATAAAATCTGCCACAAGAGGTTGTTTTACCAGGATGAAATTCTCCTTGGTTACACTATCATTTTGAAAAAAGTTATTTACTTCGAGCGTAACAGAATAATAGCCCGGCTGGGCATAGCTGTGATTTGGGTATCGCAATATACTTGTATTTCCATCGCCAAAGTGCCAATAATAATATATCGGATTGCCCGTTGATTGATCCAAAAAATGCACTTCCTGTCCGGGCCACACAGAGGTTTCATCGGCTGCAAATTCGACTATTAAAGGTTCAAAAACATGAATATAATTTTGTTTTATTATGGAATCTTCAAGGTAATTGGTATTTACAATAAGCTTTACTGAATAAGCACCGGGTTGATCGTAAATGATTATCGGATTTGCCTCGTTGCTGGTTATTCCATTACCAAAGTCCCAGAACCAAATATCGGGATTCCCGGTGGAGAGATCGTAAAACTGAATCTCCTGTACTGTATTTGCGAATTTAATGTCGGAGGTAAAATCGGCTACAAGTGGACTTATAATATTAATATAGTTTGTCTTGATTTCGATATCTGTTTCGGTGCCTTTTTGTATAGAAAGCGATACCGTATATTGTCCGGGGTTCTGGTATGCATGGGTTGGGTTTGTATCAAAACTCAGATTATTATCACCAAACGACCACATTCTAACATCAGGAGAACCTAACGACAAATCAGTGAATTGTATGGGATGATCGGGAAGGGAAACGGTGGTGTCTGCAATAAACTCGGCTACCAGAGGCTGGATGGCTGTAATATAATTTTCGCGAACAAATGAGCTTGTGTAGTTGCCTGTTACAACTTCAAGTATAACCGTATAGCTGCCAGGATTAATATATGTGTGTTCAGGATTTTGATTGGATGAAGTATTTCCATCTCCAAAATCCCAGTTCCAGGCATCTATAGCAACCCCTGAACTAATAGTTTGATCGGTAAATTGTACGGATAATGGAATGAAACCTTCGGTAGGGATACCATCAAATGAAACTATTACCGGCGAAATATAATTAACCTGAAATGCCGCATCCCAAATAATATTGGGCGAATTTAAAATCATATCTGTTGCAACATGAAAAACCGATTGAATAGAATCGACAATTCCGTTACTGTTAAACCATTCAACCTCATAAAGTCCGGGAGTCATGTTTTCAAGAAATATTTTGCCATTGGTAACCGGATTCGGAGTGCCGTTTTGCTGAACATACTGCCAGTTATATTTTCTGTTTTGAATCCATCCGGCCGCTGTATTATCATTTTTTAATGCAAATGCTCTTAGTTCAGGAGCATACTCATAAAATTCGTACTTGTTGATCTCTAACATCCCAAGGCTCGAATTTTCGATGCGAATGCTGTGTTGTCCTGCCGGGACTTCGATGCTGTAAGTTGAGTTTGAGGAAGCATTTAAATTAATAATTGTTACATTATCTAATTGCACTTTAACTTTTGAAAGAATAGCCAAACCCCCCGTTCTTACTGTAAACATTCCCTCGGTGGAGTAATTAACATAAAATGTTGGTGGATTTCTTCTGTTTCCATACAACGATCCGTACAGATATCTGCCAAGAAACAACTCAATTGGATAAAGAAGCCCGCTTGAATGATAATTAAAAAATGCTTCCGGAGTCTGTGTGTTTTGATTATTAAAATCAGGCTCCACACTTATCATATCATAAACATCAGATGTACATAAAGGTACAACGGGTTGCAAGGATGAAATATCACTTTCCAGCTCCTGAAAAAAACTGGAAACAGGTTCAAAATATTCAAACAATCCATTGGGGAAAAGGTAATTATCCCACCACCACGACATGGCTGAAGTAGATGAACCCGAAAACATTGATGACCATAAAGTATTATGAAAGGCAATCCCGTTGGGGTCGTTCAACAGGATTTCATTAACATCGTGTCCCAGGGCAAATTCACCAACAATGAAAGGTTTATTCCAGGTATCCATATTCCATTTTGAGAAATTATATATCTTCATCTCTAAATCGGGAATAAAATCATATAAATGAAGTTGCGTAAAGCCTGTGGAATAATGCTCCCAGAAGTTGGGGTCGTGCTGTGGGATGGCATATCCGGTGGAGACCGGACGATTGTAAACATCAATATAATCTACATAGCTACTCATCAAAGTCAGCCACGAAAAAGTCTGGTTATAATAATCCTCATATAGTTGTGTATTGTCGGCTTCTGAAATGTGTTCCCACAGGGCAAGTTGTGGCGAATAACCCCATCGTGCATTTATATACCTCAGTTTTTGTTTGTATATAATGATGGCTGTTTCGTTTTCGTAGAAATTTTGAGGTGCATTACAAGGCCCGCCATTTTGATCGCTATATGGATTTTTGTTCCAGCCCATATAAAAATCTGTTCTCAAATCAGAGTGGATCAGTACGTTGAGTTGGCAATAGATATTCTTTTGCATCAGCATATCAAAAACCCAGTCGAGAACCCATGCCCGATCTTGTCTTTCGGTATATTGTCCCAAACCGGTTTCGTCCCATTCAATTTCAAAAATCCAGGGTGCCATCGAGAGTTTTGTAAAATTGCCACCATTCTCACTCAGCGCATCAATCCACTCTTCGTAAGCTGTAAAACCTTGCGACCACCATTGAAAGGCCAGGTTGGTTCCGAGGCCATGAAAAGTTTCGCCATTACTATATACGAGTTTACTCCCATCTCTATTCACAAACCCCTTCCTGCCCGATGAGGTACAGGTAAACTCTCCCGGTGTTGAGCTGGCATTTCCGGTTCCATCGCTAACGGTAACCGTGTAAGTCCATAAACCTGTTTCGTTGGGCGAAAACCGAACCCTCCACCCCGGAGAGCCTGAAACTACCAATACATTAGGCGAGGTCATTTCGTAATCCTGAAAATAGAAACCATCCATAATAAATTGTTGGCCGGTGGGTGATATGAAAATGCCTTTCAGGTTTACATCGCTAAAATCATAAGGATTGCTGTATGTTGCCGAAAGTGTAACAGAAAGTTCCAGTTTTTCATATTTGGCAATTGTGGCAGAGCTGGGTGTTACAGTGTGTATTTGGGGGGTGGATAAAGCAGAATTATGTATAAATAAAATGCAAATTGCAGAAAGTAAAGAAATTAAATGTTTGTTGTTTTTGTTCATAAGATTTAAACCCTTTATGGTTGCTGTAGTAATACTATGCCCTTTTATGAATTGCTCAATAATAATTTTGATGAAAATCTATTGTAATAAATTATCCATTTGCGGAGATAAAGGTAATATTTTTCGTTACACCAGGAGGTTGGTTTAGCGGAATGAAAAACAAAGCAAGTGTTGGATTGATATAAAGCAATATGATGGTTTTTGAGCAAGCCCTTTTTACATGAGTAATATTTGGAATGGATACAAATCTGTGGTTTTTTGTTAATCAATATCATTTCGGATCTAATCAGAACTTACAGGCATCTGTATCAGGCTTACCAGATTACATGTTTGCATATAGGGGGAATATGACTGTATATCATATATCCAGTACATTTGTTTATCGAATGCCTGCAGGTAATATACCTCTTGCCCCTACAACACCTTTACCTTTTATGCAAAAAGATGAGTTTTGCAAAAATATTATATCAAGTATAAAACACTATTTGTATAGTGTATTACCAGTATTAGTTTTGATATTTTTAACAGGCTGCTATGTCATTTATTAATTCTCATCCAATATGAACCTCCATGTTTCTCAACTCCTTTTAAGTTCTGATGATTCCAAATTGGAGAAATCAAATCAGAAAGTTCTTTATCCTCAAAAATGAAGTAATTTGGTAATATCGTGTCATATTTTTCAGGATTAGCTAATAAATACATTGCTAATCCATACTGCTCTGAATAAAATCTATCGCACATAAACTGAGGATAGTCATAAGGTAAATATATATCGTGAATATGAACAATCACCCCTTTTTTTAATCTTGGTAGAATCTCCAAAAAAAAGACCATTGAATCAGAATTCGGTAAAATCCTATGAGAATTATCTACAAAGAGAATATCATTTTCATTTAGTTCGTCCAATATATTAAAATCAATATTCTCAAAAGGTTCTCTTATTACCATATCAGCCAAATTATCAATCTCCGCTCGTGGCATTGGGTCAATCGAAATGATTTCTGTATCCAAATTATGCTCAGTCTTTGCTTTGTATGCAACTTTTGTTGAGTTACCTGAGCCAATTTCAATGTATTTTTTGGGTTTGAACCCTGAAATCAAGGTGTAAATCCCAATAATGTCAAGTCCAGGTAAAAATCCATTATTCCATGAAGGTTTAGTTAAATCATTCTCCTTGCTCGAATCTTGAATTGTCCATATTTTATCCTTATGTGATAATGCCTTTTCTATCAATTCCTTGTATTTATCACGATTTTTATCAATTATCTTGTATAAATCCTGATGTGCCGGTTTACCATGTCCATATCGAGGTTTAAAATCCACTTTATACTCAAGGAATAAGTTTTGAAATTTCGGGTTCAAAAATCTGTAAATTTGTTTTATCATATTTTTAGTTTAATTTCTTGTGTATCGCCTTTCTATGGTTACCAACTTATTACTGTTTTATGCTAAATGCAAAAATACGCAAAAAAGTTATAAGCAATAATAAAGTAGCCGTACCGGAAGAGATAATAATGAACAAAATTTATCTGATAAGAGATCAGAAAATAATGTTGGACATGGATTTGGCTGAACTTTATGGGGTTCTGACAGGAAACTTAAACAAAGCTGTTAAAAGAAACATCAAGCGTTTTCCTGAAGATTTTATGTTCCAATTAACAAAGGAAGAGTTTGATAACTTGAAATAGAAGAAACCAAAAAGAAATTTGAGAACCAAGACAAAAACATAGAATTGGTATTTAGTTATCTGGATGAACTAATAGAAAAACAAGAAAATCCACAACCCAGGAAACAAATAGGATACAAAAGACAAAACGAAGAATAAACCCTGCCCTGAATCCCCAACCACAAAACAAAATTCCGTTTTTTGCAGAAAAAGCAAAAAGCCGCTGCATTTTGTTTTGCTCCGCTACCTACCCTCCTGTAATTTTTTCTTCGAGTTTCATTTTGTCCACTTCTTCAAGTCGGTTTAACATCTCTTTGTTAACCTGTTTTCCGAAGCTCCAACCAAGAATTCTAGCGAAACTTCAAAAGCATCAGCCATACGCTTTGCAATATCAATAGACGGCACAGCATCAATTACAGCTACAATATCCGCAACCGGATCACCAATATTAACGATGTTTCGGCGTAATGTGATGGTATATTTGCACCCACTCTTGAATATACAACCGCGGACAGCTCCCAATATAATGACTATATTTCCTCCATGCAATGGAATACTAACCGGTTTGGGGCAAACACCAACAACTTTGATTATGACGGTGCAAACCAAATATGCTAAGCCTTGTTTAATGGTACAAGATATTGTACTCCCGATCTTTTAGAACAATAAAAATATTATAGTGACTTGAATTCATTTGAATATTTGTTGTTTTTTAAACAAACTTTCGCATCAAAACACCATCATAATATTGATTTCCGATTTTGGTATCTTTTTCGAGTATTGCAACTTTTTCAAAGCCGGTTTTCTCATAGAGTTTAATGGCTCCCACATGATCTGAACGAACCATCAGATAAATAATTTCGATACTATTTATTAAAGTGCTTTTTTCCATAGCAGCCTGCACCAACTGCCTGCCAACACCTTTTCCTCTGTAGCTTTTGCCAACACCCATGCTTAGATATGCAGTGTGCCTAAGCCGGGTTGCCGGGTTAGCCTCTATTGCAATATATCCCACCGGACTATTGTTGTACGTGGCCACCAACAAAAGCGATCCGGGTACTTTAAGAAGATTGGTGTGATATTCCTCAAACTGTTTGATGCCCGAAAACTTCCTGTCGAAATCATCGCTCATAAATTTAGACGTGAGGTAGATATGTTTTACAAAGGTATAAAACTCCTCTGTGTTTAAGTCCTGGTATTCGATGATCGTAATCTGTTGATTCATATTATCATAATGCATTATTCTCGATCTCCTGGTGGGTTAAAAACTCTATGATTATTGTAAAATAAGGTGTCTGCTTCAAGCATAAAAACAGGCCCATCGTGGGTAAAATATAATTTAATAATCCAAAAAACTAAACATCCAGCATTGCTTTTGCAATTTCTTCCCATTCGTTATCCGGAGTAATGTCGGGCATTTGCCTGCCTGCCGATGTGTACCAGAACGAAGCATTATTCAAATCGCCCTCTTTGCGATGCAAATATGCATGTACCCAAGCAGCCTGCACACTGTTTATGGCCTTAACTATTCGGTGAGCTTTATCCCGATTGCCTTTCGCTTCCCACCATAATGCTTTTAGCTCCCTGCCAATATTTTCGGGTGGAAAATCTTTGTGTAAAGAATCCTTAAAATTGATGAAATACATTTGAATGTAATTAATGAATTGATCATATTTGCAAAATTCAACCAATTTTGAATTTCTTTGTAAATGTAATGTGTAAAATTTAACAAGCCAAATTATGATCACAATTTACCACAACCCACGGTGTAAAAAATCGAGAGCCGGACTTGCAAGGCTCGAAGAAAAAGGAGTAGAATTTAACATTAAAAATTACATAAAAGAAGGTGTTTCATTTGATGAAATGAAACATATCCTGATGAAAATAAATGTGCCTCCACACGATTTGATCCGTACACAGGAAGCAGATTACAAGAGTAAATACAAAGGGAAACATTTTACTGATGATGAATGGATTAAGATAATGATGGAAACCCCCAAACTCATCAAGCGCCCCATCGTAATAAAAAAACATAAAGCCATCTGGGCTGACCCTCCTGAAAACATGGATGTGCTTTTTGATTAGCCGAATGCTGAAAACACTTTCATTTCTGTTGTCCATCCTGCACATTATAATGCAAAATAAAATGTTCGTAAAAACCGGAAGTTATTTTTGATCAAGCTATTAACAGAAAGCATTATTTCTATTTTTGCAGAAAATATGATAAAGATTTTTTACTCCGGCTCAAAAATTTGAACAACCATAACCGGACTTCACTATTTACAAAAAAGAACTTTTCAATAACCAAAAACCAATTATTATGTCGTACCCTTACAACCCTCCCGACTATTTTCAGATAGATGAATTACTCACCGATGAACACAAAATCATTCAATCGGCCATTCGTGATTATATTTCCAGAGCTGTGATTCCTATTATCGATGATGCAGCACAAAACAATAAATTCCCCAGAAGTATTATTAAAGAAATGGGAGAGCTGGGTGTTTTTGGGCCATTCATTCCCGAAGAGTACGGTGGTGCCGGAATGGATCATATCGCCTATGGCGTAATTATGACCGAACTGGAAAGGGGGGATTCGGCTATTCGTTCCACAGCTTCTGTTCAAACTTCGCTGGTGATGTATCCCATATTTACTTTTGGGTCGGAGGATCAAAAAACAAAATATTTACCAGGATTAGCTGAGGGAGAAATTATTGGCTGTTTTGGATTAACTGAACCGAATCATGGTTCCGATCCCGGTCGTATGGAAACCCGCATTCGCGATATGGGCGATCATTACCTGCTAAATGGAGCTAAGATGTGGATCACCAACAGCTCTATTGCCGACATTGCCGTTGTATGGGCAAAAGATGAAGCAGGGATAGTAAGGGGGCTGATTGTGGAAAAAGAATGGCAGGGGTTTTCTGCTCCCGAAACCCACAACAAATGGTCGCTTCGGGCCTCAGTTACAGGCGAGTTGGTTTTTGATGATGTGAGGATTCCCAAAGAAAATGTGTTTCCGGAAGTTACCGGATTAAAAGGCCCGTTAATGTGTCTGAACTCAGCACGATACGGAATTGCATGGGGAGTAATTGGTGCTGCCATCGATTGCTACAACACTGCTTTGCAGTATGCCCGCGAACGCAAACAGTTTGGCAAACCCATCGCATCTTTTCAGCTGCAGCAAAAAAAGCTGGCCGAAATGCTCACCGAAATTACTAAAGCCCAGCTTATGGCCTGGCGGCTTGGCAAACTCAAAAACGAAAACAAAGCCACACCGGCTCAAATTTCGATGGCCAAGCGCAATAATGTGGAAATGGCTCTAAAGGTAGCCCGCGAGTCCCGGCAAATTCTGGGAGCTATGGGCATAACCGGCGATTTCCCCATAATGCGCCACATGATGAACCTCGAATCGGTGATTACCTACGAAGGCACTCACGACATTCATTTGCTTATAACAGGGCACGATATTACCGGAATTCATGCTTTTGAGTAAACACTACCGGAAATACTATTTTTCTATCGGTAAGTAATTGTGGCGAAATAAGGGCTTAATTTTTCAAATATTTCTTCACATAATACTTTATACTTTTCGCATTGTTTACAAGCTATTCGATCATAACCTTATTGGCTTTTTAAAGTTACACATTTTAAAGTAGCAACTTCCTCTTAAAAGTACTGTGCATTTTCTACCGTGAAAATCCGTGATAATTGTGGTATAAATTTGACTCTTATCAAAGGAGGCTGTTTTGCAAGACTTGGGTTGTAGGTTGAGAGAGAATTTTTGAAAACTACGGAGTAGAGATTTTTATTCTATACGCTAATTGTGCCTGTTAAATCACCATTTTGTAAATGGGTAAAAACCGCACAAATTAAGCAGTTTACCACGTTTTGCAATATTGTGTTATGTACAGACTTGTTTTTTACTCTTAAATTTTACCTGCTAATAAATGCAACTTTTCTTGCTGTTGTCTGGTTTCCTACAGAACATGTAATTACATATACTCCTGAATTCACTTTATTCCCTTTCAAATTTAAACCAGACCAGATATATTCATATTCATTAAAAGATGAAATAGTTGGCTCCAAAACACTAATCAATTGTGAATTTGAATTAAAGATTTTTATTTGTGGGGATTTGGCAATATCTCCAACTGATATCTTAATTGTTAATGTTTCAGAAAATGGATTTGGATACCCGGTTATTGTAAACTTTTTATTTTTTTCCAAATCATTTGATCCAAGCCAAATATGTTTTGGGTCTTGTATATAAAAAATATTAAACTCCGAACCTGCATCTTCCATCCAAATATAATCAATATTATAAAAATTAAAGGATTTGTAGGCAATTGAAGGATTAAAAGGGCTACTATTAATTGTATCAAGAACTGTTGTCCAACCCCATAAAGAACCATAAGAAAATCCATGATAAAGATTCCCGTTTTTCATGAAAAGATAACTATAACCTATAGGTGGAGCAATATCATCAATGCATATATAGTCGATTGTACCCGATTGTAATTGAAAAGTATTTGATGTGCCACCCCATAAACAGTCATATTCAATTTCCATTAAGTTTGCCATGTTGTCAATATATTGAAATCTTGCCATACAATCTTCCGGCAATGAACCTTCAAATACAGAATTTAAAGTAATACAGGGTTGATGTCCAATTGCTTCAAAAATGGTATCAAAGTTTGAAATATTATCAACAGACCTTAAAAACAAAATAGAATCAATATTAAACTGAATTGCAAAGAACAGGTCATTATTGCCATATTGAAGATGATTTGCAATAGCAATATCTGAAATTTCATTTTTTGTTGTAATACTAACTCTTTCAGAAATAGTGTCGTTTAATATACTGGCGTATATCAACGAGTTACTTACAACACTATTTTTTTCAATCCAAAAAACATTAACTCTGCCTGCAGAATCAACATCTGCAACTGCTACGGTACTAATTATCAGGGTGTCGCTCAAAATGATTGACGATGTCCACGACAAAAAATCAGAAGTGCTTGTGTGCATAATCCTCGACACCGAATCATTTGATTCATAAATCATATACATCTTTCCGTCTTTACTAATAGATAAAGTTGGGTTTTTGCCATTCAAAAGATAAGTTGCATTATTCCATATTCCTGTTGAGCTTTCATATTTAATACCTTTTATTACACTTTCTTGATTTGAAGTATCAGTAAATACAACATAAATGTTTTTATTCTTGGGGTCTTTTCTTATATGAATGCACAGACCCACCTCTGAAATCCTTACCATACAATTTCCCGATTAAATGCCCCAGGTGGCTTTTCAGAAGGACATCTATAATGATTTTTTTGTTCTCTGGTTTATACCAAAAAAAGAAAGTGCGCTGTAGTTTTTTCCGGCCAAGGGTGTTGGCTGTATATATTTTCTTGCCCGTATAGGGGTCTATTCCTGTGTAATACATTACTGTAGCCAGAGTCATAGGTGTTGGCGTAAAGTCCTGAATTTGTTCCAACCTATATCCTTGCTCCTTACTACGAATAGCCAAATCGGCCATATCTTCGACATTGCTACCCGGATGGCTCGAAATAAAATAAGGGATTATCTGCTGGTTTTTGCCTGCTTCCTTATTGATCTGGTCAAATTTTTCCTTCATCCTGACAAAGGTATCGAACGAAGGTTTACGCATTACTCTCAACACTTCATCCGAACTATGTTCGGGGGCAACCTTTAGCCTGCCCGACACATGATTTTTAACCAACTGCCTAACGTATTCCTCGTGGCCACCCAGCTCCGCCTCTTTCTTTGGTCTGTCGAGAAACAAATCATATCTGATTCCACTTCCAATAAACGCTTTACGGATACCCGGTATCTCCAATGCTTTTTTGTAAATACGGGTCATGGGCTTGTGATTGGTATCCAGGTTGGGGCACACCTTCGGGAAAATGCAACTGGGTCGTTTGCAGCTATCGCAAATAGTCTGTTGTATTCCTTTCAATTTATACATATTGGCCGAAGGACCACCCAAATCGGTTATCACGCCATTAAATTCAGGCATAGCCGAAATTTGTCGTAACTCTTTTAAAATAGAATCCTCAGACCGGCTGGCAATAAATTTTCCCTGATGAGCCGAAATAGTACAAAAACTACATCCTCCAAAACATCCCCGGTGCATATTCAGCGAATCCTTAATCATTTCAAAGGCAGGTATTGGGGGCTTATTGTTATATTTGGGATGTGGCAAACGCGTATATGGCAAATCGAAATAGGAATCCATCTGCTTTTCGGTTGGTGTGGAAAAGCCCGGATTAACAATTACATATTTATCGCCCACCTGCTGAACGATGATCCTGGAAAAAACTTTATTGGATTCCTCTTCAATAAAACGGAAATTATTTGCAAACTTCTTTTTGCTTTTCAAACAAACTTCATGCGCATACAGCAAGATTGAATTTGCCTGATCAATTTCGGGTTTATCAGAAGAGACGAAGGCAGTTTGCGGAATAGATGTTAATTCTTTAATATTTTTACCCGACTCCATTTCCTGAACAATCTGTTTGATGGCCTCTTCGCCCATGCCATAAACCAACATATCTGCACCCGTATCAGCCAGCACAGAGGATTTTAGTTTATCCGACCAATAATCATAATGTGTCAGCCTTCGCAGTGAAGCTTCCACGCCTCCAAGAACAAGGGGAATATCAGGGTACAATTCTTTTAAAATACAACTATAAACTGTTGCTGCATAATCAGGACGTGCGCCCGCACGATTGCCCGGGGTGTAAGCATCGTTGGAACGTTTTCGGATATGTGCCGTATAGTGGTTAACCATCGAATCCATATTTCCGGCACTAACCCCAAAAAACAGGCGGGGCACTCCCAGCTTTTTAAAATCGCGTAAATCATCCTGCCAGTTGGGTTGAGGTACAATAGCTACCTTCAGACCCATTTGCTCCAAAAGCCGACCAATGGCAGAAACTCCAAAAGAGGGATGGTCAACATAAGCATCTCCCGAAAAAAGGATAACATCCAATTGTTCCCATCCCCGCTGGCGGACTTCCTTTATTGTTGTAGGAAGCCAGGCCGATATTGGTAAACGTTTTTCCATAGTTTGAATTCAGGGTGTAAAAGTAGTGGTTTTAGGAATGTCAGCCCTGAGAGGGTATGAATCTTGAATGGGGTTAAGGAACATCTGTTGTTTTTTTATTAGTGTCCATCCTTAAAGTCCGACATTTTACAGTTATTAACAACAAAAATAAGATTTGTTGATAATTATTTTAGTACTATGCTCGTAACAGACTGTAATACAGGGTATTTAAATTATTTGTGTAAAGCGGTGTGATGCGCTGTGTGTCTGCGTGTTATAAGTGTTTCACGTAAAACAATTAGCTGATTACCAATTAATTAGTATCTTTGTTGTATCGTATTTCAAAATATTCTTTTCCATGAACACATATGACACTTTACGATTAAAATTTGAAAGCCCATTATGGGCAAGGGCACCACAGATTGCCGTGATAGATTCAATACTTGAAGAAAGACCAGATTTTGTTATAATCGTTGAGATTGAGGCGGACGAAGTGTTGAATATCAAGGAGTTTACTTTTGTAAATGACTGTCGAACGATGATATCGGCGTTTTCTGGCGCACATAAAATATAGTATGTGCAAAGAGTTGAATAATGGAGAGGATGGGGAATAAGAAGTAATACAAAAGAAAATGGACTTAGAAAAATATATTTGATAGTGGTGAATTAAACGAAAAAGTGGTTAGTTCCAAAATGGAACTAACCACTCAACACGGAGCTATTAATGAGAAAACACAAAGTACATTCACAATATTTTATAATTTTGATGCTATTATTGCAGTTAGAAAATGTTGTACATAATATTGAAGTAGAGCAGCAAATCCGAAAAGAATTTTCTTATACCAAATCTAAACAAGTTATTAATAATTTCTGTTTGCATAAAAACTCATATTTACAAAACTATAACCTTTACGCTTTTTGCGCCATTGTTTGAAACGATTTTCACAATGTAAGCTCCCGGATTTAGTATATTAAAATTATGTGTGGAATTTCCATATATTTGTTTTTGTATAATAAGCTGTCCTAAAGAATTAAAAATGGATACCGAATAATTTTCAATAGTATGATTTGATGAAATAAATATTTGATTTTCGTAAGCATAAATTTTAAAGTCATCATTTGGTGTATTACTCTTCTCCTGAATGTTAACAGCCGAATTAAAGTAGATTTTGAATCTGTTGTTGTAAGTTCCCGGTTCGTTAACCACAAAACTATATTGAGGGTTTGCAACAAGGTTAATCTGGTTTGATGTATATTTATCTTCCAGGGTTACCGGTGTGTTGGGTTCAAAATTTTGCATTTCTACCACAAAGGAATGAATACCTGCTTTTCCGGTCACAAAGCCTATAGGAATTGCAACTACCTCAGTGAGTAAAGGCAATGCCTGAATTGCAAACTCCTGATTGTTGTTATTAACAAAAAAACTGTACAGCGATAATTGAGAGTTTCCTTTAAGTTTTCCGGCATCATAGGATGGATCAAGACCATAACTCATTTCATCCAAAAATGTAATTTCGGTTTTATTTATCAAATTATCGGGATTGGTTAGAGTAAGAAAAAACCTTTGTGTTTCATCTCCATCCTTATAAAATATTGCATTGCCATGTTTGCGATCATTGGCATTAAAGCTTAATGTATTTCCATTGATTGCCGTTTTAACCAGAAACCCCTGGCCAGTACTAATATAGGTTGCACCTGATCCATTACTCACAGTAACATAATCACCAATGGTTTCATCGTAAAAATAGATTCCTGAATAGATTGCATCCAAGAGTGAAGCATTTTTTGTAAGAAAATTGTTGGTAACATCGGCATTTGAATTAGCGGCCATGCTGCTTGGAAATGGGTTTCCAACCATATTCCAGCCTTCGTTTGTACTGTTGGTAGTTTTGGTAAGGTTAATGATTTTGTTAGTATTATATAAAATACCCGAAAGTGTGAATGTTGTTCCTTTGGCGGTATAATCAGAAATGGCATATCCCTGTGCAGCATTAAATGTGGTGGTAGTCCATTCGTTCGAGTTGAGAATGTCGATCCACCAGCCAATGGTTCCCTGATCGCTAAAATCCTCATCCCATCTATATAATGCCGTTGGTACAGGGCTTGTGAATAAATCATTAAAATAATTATCAGCCGGATCGAAACAGGCAGACATGTAATGCCACAAATCAGATTCGCAGTAATACTCAATATTTGTTGTACCGGTAACTGTGGTAGTTCCGTTGTCGATAAACGATGCCGTGCCGCTTGCATTGGCCTCGAGTGTTAAATTGTTTGTAACAGCGATAGTGTTTCCTGTGGTGTTGGTAAACCATGCGTCGGGTTGCATGGTAAGATTGTTATTAATATTTATATCTCCGTTTGTTGTTGCTCCTTCATTGTTTTTACTAATTGTGAGATTATAAAAAGTTTCAACAGGTACTCCCAGATAATAAAGTTGCACATCATCAATATACCAGTAATTAATGTTATATAGGTTGCCTGTGATTGTAAAAGCAATATAATAAGTGGCTGAACCTACTGCATGTGATGCGCTGGTAAGTGTTGTACTAACTTGTGTAGCATTGATATCTCCAGAGGGCGAAACCGACCAGTCAGAATCCAACCAGTTTGATCCATCTGTACTATATTGAACTTTTATTGTATAGGCTGATCCTGAAAAATCATCAACCTCATGTTTAAAATCAAAAGTAAGTGAGTTTAATCCAGACGTGTTTACTGCATTGTAATAGAGTCTTTTTGTGGCTGTGCCACTTTGGTAATCAAATCGTAGTTCCGGAGAAGTGCCTCCTGCGTTACTAGTGTTTTGCTGGCTAAACTGACCACTTCCTGAGCCAATATCTCCGTTCCAGTTACCCGGCCATGTTGTGATATCGTCATTAATAAGATAAATCGGGTTTGCAGGTGGTGAGTGTATTTCGGAAGATGTATTATTATAAAAATCAACTGTTCCGGTTGCTGTATTAAAAGTACCGTCATTATCCCAGTTGCCTCCAATCCTGATTAATCCTGATGCTTCAACAGTATAGGTTCTTCCCGAAGGGATAGTAAAATTACCGGTTACCGTAAATTCAGAAGCCCCTGCCATTGAAATATCATTACATTGTGTACCGAGGGCAAAATTGCCTGTGTAAGTTGGCCAGTTAGTGGCAG
>JAOZRY010000994.1 GCA_029939965.1 Bacteroidales bacterium
AGCATGAATATACCCCAGGCAACACTAAATCCGGTAAGAAACGTCCTTAATTTATTCTTGCGGATTGTGCTTAGTATTTCTTGCCATTTATCTAAATCAAACATAGCTTATACTGTTGCAGTTTCAAGATGGTGGTGCAATTTCCCATTTTTGATATTGGATTCGATAATACCGTCTTTAAGCCTGATTATTCGGTTGGTACGATGAGCAATATCATTTTCGTGCGTTACAATCAGAATGGTAATCCCCATGTCGTTAATCTCCTTTAAAATATCCATTACCTCATGCGAAGTTTGCGAATCGAGAGCACCGGTAGGTTCGTCGGCAAGTATAACTTTTGGTTTGGCCACCAATGCCCGTGCAATAGCTATTCGCTGTTTCTGGCCACCCGAAAGTTCATTAGGAAGATGATCAGCCCACTCTCTCAATCCCATTCGATCGAGATATTCCATGGCCATGTTGTTGCGTTTTTTTCTTTTAATTTTTTGGTAATAGAGCGGCAATGCCACGTTTTCGAGAGCATTCTTAAAAGAAATGAGGTTAAAGGATTGGAAAACAAAACCAATTAAACGGTTTCTGTATTGAGCAGCCTTTGTTTCGCTCAGGTTCTTAATCTCCATATTATCAAGAAAATATTTGCCTTCATCATGATGATCAAGTAAACCAATGACATTTAGCAGAGTTGACTTTCCCGATCCTGATGACCCCATAATCGCAACCATTTCGCCTTTTTCAATTTCAAGATCAATCCCCTTTAAAACATGAAGTTTATTTGATCCGGTAACATAAGTTTTGTGAATATTCTGAAGCTTGATTATGCTCATTACTTTAATTTTATTTTGATAGGTAAATTAGTAATGCTTAATCAGTTATTATGCCAATGTAATCAACCTGCTTTAGTTCAATCATTTATAATACAGGAAATTTACATTCACAAAAACGGTTGTACGAATATGTACATATTTTGTGCGCAATCGTTCGTGAAAAAGTAGATTGTTAGAGGGTAGAGGATAGAGGGTAGATGTTAGAAGGTAGATGTTAGAAGGTAGATGTTAGACTGTTAGACTGTTAGACTGTTAGAGGGTAGATGTTGGAGGGTAGAGGGTAGATGTTGGAGGGTAGATGTTAGAAATTGGTTATTGATTTTTATTTAGTGTAACTTTTAATTTGTATCTGTCAATAAAGTCGGTGTTTGAACTATAATGTTCGAGTTCGAGGCTTGCGATGTGCTGAAAAACAACAAGTTTACTTTTGTAAATGTTTGTTTTCAGCACAAGCGTAACGAAGAAATCGGACTTTATGGACAAACATGATTAGAAGTTTTATAGATCAATCTCGTTGCCTCGTAGTGCCGAGCGGCAGGGATTGGAGTGGTAGCTTGTTGATCCCGATAGCTATCTGGGAGTCGG
>JAOZRY010000294.1 GCA_029939965.1 Bacteroidales bacterium
AACCTCAACCTCAACCTCAACCCTCAACCTCAACCTCAACCTCAACCTCAACCTCTCCCTCTCCCTCAACCTCTCCCTCTACCTCTACCTCTACCCTCAACCTCTACCTCTCCCTCTCCCTCAACCTCTCCCCTCTACCCTCTACCCTCCTTATTATCTCTGATAATCTTCCGGCTGTTAGTCCGTCTGATTCTGCAATAATATCGTCATGTTTTAATTTGCTGAGGCTTTTTAATGCATTGTTAAAATGTTTTTTGCTATCACTATTTTCCCCACCATTCTTCGAAATGTTTCCAAGTAAAAAATGCCCCAATGCAAAATCGGGATCAAGAAAAAGGGTGCTGTTTATGGAGTTTAGCGCCTCTTTTACTTTTCCTTGTTCGTTATAAACTGTGGCCAGCAGATAGTGAGCCTCCGTATTTATTTTGTCTAACTCGATTGCCTCAATGCAAAATTTTTCTGATTCAGCCAAAAGACCTTGATTGGCTTTAATTCGAGCCAGAAGAATGAGATGTGATTTTTTATCCTGACTACCATTTTTTATTGCATCATTCACACGTTTTTCAACTTCGTTATAATGCCCTGCTTTAAACAGGTTTAATGTTTTCTGATAATCAGAAGCTTCATTTACTTTTTTGTTTTTATTTGTTTTAACTACAATTTTTGGCAATGGTTTTTCCCGGGGTTTTGCAATTGTTGCTATTTTTATTTTTGGTTTTGGTGTTGTTATGGTTTTGGATATTCTATTGTTGGAAATATTTGTTGGATGTTTTATAAAATTGCGCATCTGCTTCGATGCTGCCCCCGGATTATTTTCGTAGATGGTGATTCCATTAAAAGAAAGCCGGTTGAATTTTTCAGATATCAGATTGGATGTTTCGACCGGACTGAGCAATAATACCCCGCCTTGGTGAAGGCAATCATGAAAATTTGTGGTAACGGTTTTTATTCCTTCGTGCGAAAAGTATATTAATACATTTCGGCAAAGAATTACATCAAACATTCCTGTTTTACCTTCGGATGCGTGGTAGGGTGGAGTTGCAAGATTGAGGTACGAAAAATCAACCATTTTCTTAATTTCGGGCTTAATCTGGTATTTGTTATTTTCGGTTTCCTTAAAATAACTTGTTTTAAATGATTCGGGAATTCCCCGAAACGACCATTTGCTGTAAACTCCCTCTTTTGCTTTTTTTAGAAATGTTGCGTTAATGTCAGTAGCCAAAATTGTTATATTCCAGTTTTTAATATCAGGAATAATACGCTTCAACATGATGGCAACAGAATAAGGCTCTTCGCCCGACGAACAGCCCGCACTCCATATTTTTAAGTTTTGATTGTTGCCCCTTCGCTTGTAAATTAAATCGGGCAAATACTTAAATTCCAAAAAATCGAGTGCTTTCTTTTCTCTAAAAAAGTAGGTTTCGCCAATTGTTAAAAATGTGGCTAATTTTTTTGTTTGTTCGGGGGTGAGGGTTTGATTTATCAGCCAGGTGATAAAATTTTCTGTGTTATCA
The DNA here is from genome assembly GCA_029939965.1 of Bacteroidales bacterium. Classification (GTDB taxonomy): domain Bacteria; phylum Bacteroidota; class Bacteroidia; order Bacteroidales; family 4484-276; genus SABY01. The sequence continues at coordinate 1,515 of JAOZRY010000294.1, forward strand.
AAATTAAATTCTTTTGCGGCAGACTTTATTTTATTATGTAGTTCGTTTTCTTGCTTATCATGATAAGATAAACCAAGATTGGCTAACAAATAATTTCGTAGTTCTGTGTATTGTATCAGTGCCATTGTACGTAATTGGATTAATTCGAGGTTTTTTTGGTTATGATTGATGCATCAGGATTATCGGTTTCCAGTATTGTTTTTTCGCTCTTAATTTCTTTTTCCAGTTGTTTTAGCTCTTCCTCACTCAAAAATTTATCAATATCATTAATAAGCACCATGCCATCATTAAGTTTAATTACACCATGAACAAACCTCATCCCATAAATAATTTTGTTGGATGCAACAATTTCATCTTTTTTAATTTCAACAACTTCGTGAGTAACATTTACCAAAAGGGCAAGCTTGCCGGTTGATGTAGCTGCAATTATAAGCTGGTCGGGCAATTCTATCTCTTTTGTTGGAATACCAAACAGGAAGTGCATATTAATTACCGGAATTAAATCGCCATGATAATTAATAACACCATGAATGTAATCAGGCATTTTGGGCAAAGGGCAGAATTCGACTACCTGAACAACCCTCTCAACAACAGATAATGGCAGGGCAAAACGCTGATTGGCTAATTGAAAAACCAGAAGGTTGGTGTTGTTTTTCATTTTTTGTTTGTATTAATCTGAGCAAATTAATTTAGTAATATAACGTAACCCGGTTATTTGTAACATGACAAAAATAGCAAAATAATATTTTCTCCTACAAATGTTGTTGAATCATCTTATAGAGTTTATTCTTGTCAACAGGTTTCGTAATATAATCATCGCACCCGGCCTCGATTGCTTTTTCGCGATCGCCTGCCAGTGCATAAGCAGTTTGCGCAATTATTATTACATCTTTATCAAATTCGCGAATTTTTCGGGTGGCTTCGTATCCGTTCATTACTGGCATTTTAATATCCATTAATATTAAATCAATATCAGTGTTTTTGCGATAAATTTCAATTGCTTCTTTTCCATTTATTGCGTGTAAAATTTCTTTACTCAATTTCTGCATTATTATTTTTAGGTAAACATCGGATGAGTGTTCATCTTCGACGATTAAAATTTTTAGATTACTTATACGGGCTTGCTCCGTTTTAAAGGTATCTTTCATCTTTGTTGAGGATGATGCGGGGGCAGGCAAATCAGGTTTATGCGCTGGCGAAACCTGGGGTTTCGCTTTATGATGCGGAGTGGGGGTATTTGTGCTAACTGCCGCAATAGATACAAAGGGTAAGGTAAAATAGAACAAACTTCCTTTTTCCTGCCGGCTTTCGATGCCAACTTCTCCGCCCAATTTTTCGATAATGCGTTTCACTATCGAAAGTCCCAGACCATGTCCTTCAACCTTCACCTGGTTTAAGCGTTCAAATTTATTAAACACACGCTTCTGATTATCTGCCGAAATACCGGCACCATTATCGCGAACCCAAAAACGTATCATCCTGTTTTTCCGATTTCCGGGTTTTACATCATCGTATCCAATTTCGATGAGTGGGGGAGTGCCTCCGTATTTTATGGCATTGCTCAAATAATTGGACCATACTTCTTCTATCCAGGGGGCAAAGCCAAGAACTGAAGGCCAGTTTTTTGGCTGGTTTATTACGGTTTTGGTTTTTTCGATAACGGATGTGAAACGTTTTATTGCGTCATCAACAATATCACCCATATTTATTTGCTCTGTAACAATATCTTCTTTTCTAACGCTTGCAAACAGGAGCAAACTATCGATTATTTGTTGTGTTTTATTTCCACTCTTTATTATAATGCCTATATACTTTTTAAGTTCATCACTGGTAAGGGTGGTGTAATCTTCGAGCAACAGGTCAGCAAAGCCCATCATATTACCTAACGGGTTTTTGAGGTCGTGGGCTACGGTATGCGAAAAGGCATCGAGCTCTTCATTGCGTTCCTGAAGTTGCCGGGCATGTTGGTGCAGAGCTTGTTCGGCTTGTTTGCGCTCGGTAATGTCTTGGGCTACCGTATATATTTTATCAATTTGTCCGGCTTCGTTCATAAACGGAACAATGATCAATGAAAGGAAGAGCGTTTTCCCCCAATTCGATTTGTAGAGCATTTCATGTTTTATTGTTTTCCCGGTTTCAAATGCTTGTAGAAATGCTTTTGCATATCCACTTTCGATTATAGGCTGGAATTTTAAAATATTTATTTTGCGGGTAGCTTCAATAGAAGGCGACCCAAGCATATTTAAACATGTTTTATTTGCATTTAAAACTGCCCCATCGGGGGTGGTAGTAAAAATGCCGAGAGGTGAATTTTCGAAAAGTAATCTATAATTCTTTTCACTCTCTTTTAATGCTTCCGCAGCTTGTTTTTCGGTTGTAATATTCTCCTTTATTGCAAGGTAGTTGGTAATACTTCCATTCTCGTTTTTGATAGGTGTAATTGTTACATTCTCCCAAAACAGTTGGCCGTTCTTCTTTTTATTATGAAATTCACCTTTCCATTTTTCTCCTGATGAAATAGTTTCCCACATTTGAGTATAATAAAGCTTACACTGTGTGTCTGCATTTAGTATTCGTGGGTTTTGCCCCAACGCTTCATCGGCTGTATAACCTGTTAACTCAGTAAATTTGGGATTGGTATATTCAATATTACCATCAACATCGGTAATAACTATAGTGTTGGCACTTTGCTCTACTGCAACCGAAAGTTTTTTTATCTCATCCTCTGTTTTTTTGCGTTCGGTGATATCCCTGATTGTGCCATGAACAAATTTTTCATCACCTACACCAATTACATTACCAACTATTTCGGTAAGGTACTCCGTATTATCCTTTCGTTTTAAGTTTACTTGTATGGGTACACCTTCCCATTTGCCTTTGCTGTCATTAAAAGTTGTATGGCTTTGGTTTTTGGTCTTCATGTCAAAAACGGTCATTTGCAATAATTCCTTTTCGGTGTAACCCGACATATTGCAAAAGGCCGGGTTTACAAACACATAATTGCCTTTTAAATCGGCTACAGTAATTCCATCGGTCGATTGATTTGTAAAAGCCCTGAATTTTTCTTCACTTTCACGAAGTCTTTCTTCTGTTAGTTTCCGATAGGTATTATCGCGAAAAGTTCCTTCAACACCTGCAAAATCACCATTTTTGTCATAATAAATTCTTGAGGTAGTTTCGATAAATATATTATCCTCCCCTTTTTTCTTAAACTCAGCAGGATAGTTTTCTACACTTCCTGTTTCTTTAATTTTATTTAAAAAGACTTCCCTGTCTTTTGGGTTAGCATAAAAATTGGAAATATTTTTTCCAATGATTTCACTTTTGTCGAAGCCTGTAATTTTCTCAACAGAGGGGCTTATCAATATTGCATTCCCCTGTTTATCTGATCTATAATACCCATCGATCATGTTTGCGAGGATACTTTTATATTTTTCTTCACTTTCATGTAAAGCATTTTCGGCTTGCTTACGCTCGGTTATGTCGTGGGAAATTACAACTAAGCTGTCAATTGTGCCATTCTCGGAAA
>JAOZRY010000295.1 GCA_029939965.1 Bacteroidales bacterium
TTAAACTGTAAATCCGTAGTATGTTGCCTGTTTATAATCCGTTGGCCCTGTTTAAAATTGTTTCCATATCTGACGGTTTAATATGATCCCTGTACTCTTCTAATTTCCAATAAACAAAATTCAGAAGTTGTTTTTCAAAAGGAATATTGCTTTTATAAGATTCGGTGTAACAATAAAATACATCAATATCCGATTCCGTAAAAATTGTAATGGCAGTCTTTATATCCTTTTCCACGAAAGTATTTTTCAGGCTGTCAACCCTCTTTCTAAGATATTTCAATATAAAGGCTCTATATGTATTTGTTATATTTATATTATCAGTATCTGCTTTATAAAATTCCTTAATTGCACTTTCTTCATCATTTTCCATTAAATGGATTTTTGCCAGGCTAATATTTGCTTCATTTGAAAATGGTTTTAGCCTGGTAGATTTAACAAAAAACTCCCTGGCTTCAATAAACTGGCCCTTCTTTGCACAACAAATGCCAAGGCTGTTCAGCACATTGCTATGAAACGGGTTTGTTTTCAACGAACTTTTAAAATTGTTGATTGCCTCGTCTGTTTTGCCCATCTTAAACAAGGCCAGCCCCTTAAACCATTTTAAAGGTGTTGATGATGGATCGATTGTGCTGAACCATGAATACGCTTGGTCTATTTCACTTATTACCAATTTGTTGTTATTCAAATCCAGCATCTTCAAAGCCCTTTTGGTGTGCATTTCGCCAGATATTTTTTTAAGCCCGGTATATGATGCCGCCAACAACACTAAAACCACTGGCACAGTTATTAACTGCATTTTTTTAGAATAAGCATCTGTCCGGGCTTTATTGCCAAAAAGCTGAAAATGCTTTGCAATAGCAATGGCCATTATAAAATGAAGATAAATATTATGTTCGATCCTTTCCCGGGGAAAACTAAAGAATGAAAAGGTTGAGTATCCGATAAGTGCAAACAGCATTAGTGAGCAGAAAATCCGCTCTTCTCTGTTTTTTGATGCTTTAATGATTTTGCTTAAATATATAATGCTGATCAATAATATTGTGAGCCAGGTTATTAAACCAAATATCCCATTTTCTGAAAGTACCCATAAAAAATCATTATGAGGTCTTTGCAATCTCTTTTTTTCAGGCATAATAATTTTTTTATCAACGCCATATTTGGGGATAATAATTTTCCAGTTTCCGCCCCCCACGCCTAAAACCGGATATTCACTGAACATTTTTAAAGTACTCGTCCAAATAACAATCCTGTTATAAATATTTCCCGATTCAATTTTTGGTATTTCGCTTATATGAGTGCCTATTGTACCTTTTTCGTGAAAAGTATTTTTTCCGCTAATTGCCTCAATAACTGTTATCGAAACAATAATAGTTAGAATTGTTATAATAGCAGGCTTAAGCAAATTTTTATTTATTTCAGCTACAAGGCTTTTGCGATCAATAATAATTAAAAAAACAATTGAAGAAAACAAGGCAATAAAAGTAGCAACCCAAACCGATCGTGCCATAATAGCTATTATCATAAAAATAATCAGCACATAATTTATGAAGGAAATCATTTTCCACCATCTGCCCAAAGAGTATATCCCGAATATGTTAAACGGCAATGCCAGAAACAATATTTGAGAATATAAATTTTTGTGTGCAAATACACCGGTAATACCATATGCAGCACGTAACGAATACTGTTGATGTATAACAATGTTTACAAACTGTACAATGCCAACAATTAGTATAATGATTGTAAAAACAGAAATTGCCTTATTTACTGAGCGCAATATATTGTTTGTGTTGATGAGCAATACTGAAGAAAAAACAAGAAATATGAGAAACAAAACATTCTTTATCAAATCATAGTATGCTTCTGAAACATTAATTGCATTAAATATTGAAAAACCTGATATTAATATGAACAATAGATATATGGGAAAAATGATTTCCCTTATAATTGATATATTTAGTTGAACCCTAAATTTCCGGACGAAAACAAAGATTAAAAAAAATAGCAATAATCCAATTGACAAAGCAGTAAATTTTGAAAACAAGGAAGGGTCGAGCAGGCTGTTAACATTTAATAATGGGGTTATTGTTAGAAAAATAAAGAAAAAAAGCAAAGCTGTATTTTGCCGGTACTTTTCTTGTTTTTCCTTAAATGTTCTTTTCGATGTCTTTTTTTTCATCATATCTCATCAATTAAAAGGTTTCCATATATTTCAATTTCATATTTCGACCATAAGGGGCATGAGTTGTAGAGTTTCCGGAGGTCGTTGTTGTCAAACCATTTTTTAATGTCGTTGCCCCAACCCGATGTATTTACCTTTTTTGAAAAGGAGGATGGGGCAGGGCTTGATTTTAATTTAATGTATTTTGAAAATACTTTAATAAAATCTCCTTCAAGGTTTTCGACCCTGATCCAATTGTGGATTTTGCGCCCGGTGTATAGTTTTACGTAAGCATCGGCACTTGATCGCAATCCATTATATTCAAGAAACCGGCCGGTTGTATAAAGCTCTTTTTTTGCAATATTGCCCGATCTCTTTTCTTCAAACATAACCCGGCTAATAATCCAATGTGGCAACCTCCTGAAGTTGCAAATGGTATCTTTATTAGAAAGATCGGTTTTTGACATCTCTTCACGTTGTGCTACGCTTTGGTGCCAGATAACATTATTTGGATCTATTGGGTCGAATTTGATAGTTGTATCTTCACCAACATGTTGCCTGAGCAGCCTTTCCGTGAAAGTCCCGGCACATTTTGGGAAATGCAGCCATACAAAATTTTCTCCGATTATCATCTTTTTGAATTATGGTTTTACTATTAAAAAAACATCCAGATACTCTCCAATAATACCTAACTTATCGTTTGTTTGATTAACCCTTTTTATTTCATAATCGCTACCTATCCATTTTTGAACCAATGATTTAAAGTCCTGTCCGTAATCCCATGTAACCAAAGACCTTCCATCTCCAACCGGATTACCATGGTACTCTTCGGGAAGTAAATATTTGATAGGATTATCATCAAACCTAACAGCCCTTTGAACCGATTTCATCAATTGTTTATGTATGGGAACTGTAAAAACCACTGCCCCGTCTGATGTAATTGCCCTGAGCATTTCACGAATGGCCACATCGGGGTTAAAAACATGTTCCAACACATCTAAAGTTATAAAGAAATCAAAGGAATTATCAGGGAACGTTAACTTCTCAAGGTCTTCGTTTCTTATCCCATTAATGTGGCTGCCCGGTTTGTGGCCATGGTAATATTGGCTGAATGAATATTGCTCAACCACGTTTTTGAAATGCCTGTTTGAAGGAGAAGACTCATGTATTTTCTTGTTTTGCCAATTATCATAATTTTTATCAAGGACATGAAACAAGGCCCTTTCGCGGGGAATGGAATTGCAATTCATGCAACGATAATGATCTCGGAGCCAATCTTCGTTGCTATAAAAAACCGTATTGGATTTACAAACCGGACAAAATCCTGAATTTTTATGTTTGTATTTTTTTTCTATAATGCTAAATGCCTGTTTATTTAATGGATAACACCTGCGAATGTCCCCTGATGGTATTTCCTTCCAGTTATTCTTTAAGTTGGTGCTTAATAGCGATTCCATTTTTTGTTTAACGTTGTCGCTTATATTAAATCTTTCTGCAATATATAGGTGTGAAAGAAAGTATTCGGAAATTGTTTTCTTGTAGCCTTTTGCGTTTTTTGAAATTACAGATTGATCGTGTCTTCGGTGATAATTAAGTGGTTGGGCATAATAGTTAATCATTCCATCTTTAATCAAATTAACATAGGTCAACCAATCGTGGTTACATTTAAGATTTTCAATTTTAGAGAGATCAGATTTAAGAAATGCCTCTTTCCGAAATATCATGGCACTACAATTTGGTATTGTATTTTTTATAGCCAATACATTTTTAATTTCATCAATGCCATTATTTATGTAGTCATTCTCCCATTTGCTCGATTTGTATCCAAGTCCATTATAATATCCGCATTTATTGTAAAAATCTTTTTCTATTATTCCATCAGCATTAACTGCATTCGAGTTGCAATAAGCTATGTTTACATTATTATTGGTAAATGCAGGAAGCAGTTTTTCGAGGAAAGTATTTTCGCAGTAATCGTCAGCCTCGGCAATCCATATATATTTCCCTTTGGCCATCTCTACCCCTTTTTTCCATTGGTGAAAAACCGAGCCACTGTTTTTTTCATTAACGATGATGGAAGTTGAGGGCCTGTCCCTGTATTTTTCAATCACTTCCAAACTATTATCTGAAGAGCAATCGTCGAGAATAATGACTTCAAAATCCTGAAACGTTTGGTTGTAGATTGATTCAAGCCGTTGGGGCAGATACCGGGCATAATTAAAATTTGGAACAATAACAGAAACTAAGGGTGTGATACTACCAACAGTCCTAATTGTTTTTAGGATTTTGCCCATTGATGCCCCTATCGAGAAATTTTCGACAAACCGGTCATGGGCAACCTTCCCCCTTTTTGCCCGGTCTTTTTCATTATTTAAAAGATACAATACTTTTTCGGCCATGGCAGATGTGTCTTCAAAAGGGACAACAAACCCGGCATCATCCTGTACAAATTCGGGCATGCCCCCGGCATCGGCAAAACACACTGTTGGCAGGTAACAATCGGCTGCTTCGAGGCAGACAAGTGGGAAAGGGTCTTCGCGCGAGGGTAACAAAAACAACTCGCCAGTTTGTAAATAATCACGAATATTGTTTTTCGTTCCAATGAACTGAATATTTTTTTCGAGTCCAAGTTTTTCTATTTTCTTATAGTGGTCTGCCCAAGTGCCATATTTTTGTTTTTTTTCGTCAGTTACAAAATCTCCAATCCAAAGAAACATTATATCTTCAGAATTCTGAGTTTGCTTGATGTAATTGCAAACATCAATAAAGATGTCTGCACCTTTTCTCCAAAAAAGCCCCAAACCAACCCCAAAAACTAATTTCTTGTTCAAAGGCAGGCCCAATTTCTTTTTCAATTCTTCTTTCGCAGCTGTTGAAAGG
>JAOZRY010000995.1 GCA_029939965.1 Bacteroidales bacterium
GCGATTGGCGGAAGAGAGGAGGAAATACTTTGTTTTTTTAAATCCCCGCTCTAAAGAACGGGGCAATTGAACCCTGTTTCATGTTTACGAATTATGAAATGCGGCAATTCTATTTTACGAATGAAATGGCATAACAGATTGACTTATAGAGCTAAGGTAAGGATGTCTGAGAGTAGTTATCAAATTAACCAGAGCTACAATAGCGTAACCCATACTGGGTTTATCAGAATATTTTATCGGTAACCGGGTAAGTTTCCTCCCTCGGCCTGACGGCTATGCCTACATACGGGATGGCTATTTTTCTTCAATTTGTACAGCTTAACGTTGGTAGCCAAAGATTGGGAAAGATTGAAAAAGATTGAAAAAGATTGAAAGGATTAGGGAAGATTGAAAACCAATCTCCATCAATCTATAATCAATCATCAAACAAAACATCCATTTTAATGTCGTGATGAACAAGCCCCAGACTGTTAACGTTTTGTTTTATTCCGAAGGTAGAAATAAAGGTTAGGAAAATTTGCTTTTTGGTTTTCGATAAGGATTTGAATTGTGCAATTCGCTCGCGAAGTGTTGCGGCATAGGTTTTTTCGATCGTAAACTCCGATTCATAAAATTTCATTTCACATAAATTTATCGAATTATCGCGGCGGTCGATCAGCAGGTCAATCTGAAATCCATTTGAATTTTCATCTCCTTTAAAAACAAAACCGGATTCTTCAGTTTGAATTCCTGAAATACCAAGTGTTTTTTTTATCAGCTCGATGTGTTTAAGGCAAATACTCTCAAAAGCGTATCCACACCAACTTTTCCAGGTTTGCATGTTACTGATTTTGAGCCACGACTGGTTTCTTTTTTTTTCGATAAATTTCAAATAAAAAAGCGAGTATTCATCTGTTAAGCGGTAGAGCGTATCTTTTTTCGATTTGCCGAAAGGATGATATGAAGTTATAAATCCGGAATATTCCAGTTCGGAAAGGTATTTCGAGATTCGGCCACCTTCGCGAAGTTTGCTTAAATTCACGATTTCTTTTCGGGTAAGCCCCTTCCACTTGGTGGCCAGCGCACGGATAACGTTGATGTGATTTGTGGCATTTTCGAAGAGTGCCGGATATAATTTTGAAAATTCATCTTTAAGAAATCCGGTTTTCTTAAAACAAATTTCATTTATGTTTTGCGCAGCACTCAGCCCGGGAGTAATTTGTTTTAAATAAAGAGGTATTCCTCCCATTGCCATGTAAAGCTGTAATATTTGATAATTGTTGAGAGACACATTGCGGCTTTGCAAGTACTGCTTTGTTTCGCGGAGGGTAAAAGGTTGGAGCGAAATAAGCCGCGTTACCCTGTTGTGAAGCCCACCTTTATTATTAATTACTTTATCGATCATCCACGAAGCCGCCGAACCGCAAA